>CALICC010000208.1 GCA_938049325.1 uncultured Ilumatobacter sp.
CGTGCTGGTCAACAATGCCGGCATGTCACCGCTGTACCCCAGCGTCGACGGCATCACCGAGAGTCTCTACGACAAGGTGATGGGCGTGAACCTCAAAGGGCCCTTCCGCCTCTCGGCCTTGATCGGCACACGGATGGCAAACGAGGGCGGCGGCTCGATCATCTTCGTGTCGTCCGTTGCGTCGCAGCGGCCGTCCGAACACGAGATCATCTACGGCGCAGCCAAGGCCGGCGTCAACAACCTCACATACAGCCTCTCGCGCACGCTCGGACCGAACGTGCGCGTGAACTGCATCGTTCCCGGGCCGTTCCTCACCGACATCTCGAAGGCCTGGAACATAGAGCAGTTCGAAGCAGCGGCCGAGGAGCGGTACGCACTCGAGCGCGGTGGCGAACCCGCCGAGATCGTCGGCGCCGCGTTGTATCTCGCGAGCGATGCGTCGAGCTACACGACGGGCGCACTCATCGACGTCAACGGCGGACCTCGCTGACCGGCCGAGATTTCTCTCGATTCGCGCGTCGGAGTTCGGGCGTCTGGAACGATGAACAGATCGTGAGCACCTCGTCCGCCGATCCGAACACGCTGGTGGCGCTGTACGACACGGCGATGCCACAGGTCTACGGCTACCTCCATCGACGGACGCGGCACCGGGCGAGCGCGGAAGACATCACCACCGAGGTGTTCCTGGCTGCGATGGACTCGATCCATCGCGGCGTCGTCGATGAGATCACGACTGCGTGGCTGATCAGTATCGCCCGCCACAAGCTCGTCGACCATTGGCGACGCACCGAGCGCGAACATCGGCGTGTCGGTGCGGTTGCGGCCGACACCGTCGAGCCCGAGGAACCTTGGGCGGCTCAGCTCGACCAGCTCGTCGTCGCCGACGTGCTGGCCGATCTCGGCGCTCACCATCGCTCAGCACTGACGCTGCGCTACGTCGACGACCTGCCGGTCCCCGAGGTCGCCGACACTCTCGACCGAACCGTCCACGCAACCGAAGCGCTCCTCGTCCGTGCACGGCGCGCGTTTCGTATCCGCTACGAGGAGGTGGCGACATGAGTTCGACCAACGATCCGATCGGCGCACCATTCCACGCGCTGCGGGTCGACGACACCGCACTCGTTGCACCCGACCCGGGCTTTGCGCAGCGGCTGCGTCGCGAACTCGAAGCCGCGGCGACTCCGTCGGCAATCCAGACAAACCCAACCATCCCGACCATCGACCTCCCCACACCAAAGGACACGACCATGGACATGACCCCAGCCGTACAAATCGTCACCCCCTACATCTCGGTGCACGATGGTGCCGCCGCGCTCGACTGGTACACCAAGGCGCTCGGAGCGATCGAGACCGTTCGCTACGTCGGCGACGACGGTCGGCTCGGCCACGCCGAGTTCCTGATCAACGGCGGTCGAATCATGCTGTCGGACGCCTATCCGGAGATGGGCGTCGTCGCAGCCAACAGCTACGAAGGCTCATCGTGCGCACTCCACGTCGAAGTCGCGGACTGTGACGCCATCCACGACCAGGCCGTAGCCGCTGGCGCGACGTCGCTGTCGGAACCCGCCGATCAGCCGCACGGCGCGCGATCCGCCACTCTGATGGACCCGTTCGGACACCGTTGGATGCTCAGCCAGCAGAAGTCGAGCCCGAGCTCCGAAGAGATCGCCGACGGCTACGGCAACTTCGAGGTCATCGAGGCCGACGGATCAACCGGCTGAGCGGCACGAAAGTGTCCCGGATACTCGGGCATGGCTGAGCGATATCGAGCACTTGGCCGGATCTGCTCGGGGCGTTTCAAGGTTTGAGTGAATAGGCCCGAGCGAATGTAGCACGCCGTGCTACATTGTCAGGATGAGTCAGGTTGTCACCCAACGAGAACTACGAAACGGCAGCGGAGAGATCATGCGTCGCCTCGATGCGGGCGAGTCCTTCGTCGTGACCCGCAATGGTGTGCCCGTCGGCGAACTCACTCCGCTACGGCGTCTACGTTTCGTGACAGCAGAGTCCATCGCCCAGCTCTTCCAAACAGCTCCGGCCATCGACAGCAGACGATTCCGACGAGACCTCGACGAAGTTGCCGATCAGAGCATCGAACCCCGTGGCTGACCAACGCGTCGAGCGGGGCGTGCTCGACACGTCCGTGATCATCGACCTCGACACCATCGACGTGAGAACGCTTCCAGCCGAGGTCGCCGTGACCGCGCTCACCATGGCCGAACTCGCAGCCGGTCCCCACGCCGCGTCGAACCCAACCGAGCGGGCACGTCGCCAAGACCGACTACAACGCACCGAGGCAGCATTTTCTCCCTTGCCGTTCGACGCCGACGCAGCCCGCGCCTACGGGCGGATCTACGCGTCGGTCACGGCCGCTGGTCGCAAAGCACGGAGCGCACGCGCTGTGGACCTGATGATTGCAGCAGTTGCGTGCTCCGTCGATCTCCCGCTCTATACCCGCAACCCCAGCGACTTTTCTGCTCTCGACGGCTTGGTCGACATCATCGCCATCTGACTTCACACTCCAGATCACCAGGGCGACCGCTCACCTCAACGCGCTCACGTACGGCGCATCCGCGCTCGTTCAGGTGCTCGGAAACGTGCGGCGAGCTGACAGCCTTGACGATGCGATCGTCGCTGTCGGCTCTGTGCGGAACGTGAGCGCTGGGCTTGAGCCGTGTCTCAGACAAGTAGCTCGCCGATTCGTTGGACCTCGGCGAGGTTGCTCGGAACGGTTTCCCACGGCAGTCCGATGCGGTCCTTGCCCACGTCGTCTCTAAATCGAACGATGACATGAAGGTGAAAGTGGAACACCGTCTGCCCAGCAGCCGCGCCGCTGCAGTTCAAGAGGTTGACCCCGTCCGCTTCGAGCCGCTCTTTCGCACGCTGAGCAACGGTCTGCGTGAGGCGGGCGCACGATGCGAGATCGTCGGGCTCCACATCGAGGAGGTCCACCGCGTGGGATCGAGGGACTACCAAGACATGGCCAGGAGTTGCCGGGTTGATGTCCATGAACGCGATCGCTCGGTCGTTCTCGGCGATCTTGGTCGCCGGAGAGCTACCGACAACGATCTGGCAGAAGATGCAGTCCGACTCAGTTCCCACGCCCAAGAACATACGCGTCGGGCATACCACCGTCGTGCGCGATATCGGCACGTACGCGATCGCTCGCGTGCTCCAGAACACGCGCCCATCTCTGGCGATTTCATGTCGAACGAGTAGCACCAAGCGAGCGCGTCAACAGCCTCGTCCGACAACCCAGGATGGCGTTCGCGAAACCCACGCGTCGCAGCTTCCGTCATGGCACTCAGGTCGCCACTGGTGTGATGTGCCGTGGAGGAATAGAAGTCGTGTTCGAGGGCAGCAATGAGCGGCATCAATTCCAAGGCGTCAGTCCCGAATGCTTCGACCACGCGGCTCTCATCTCGACCCGGCCAGGCAAGTTGCTTGTATCCAGTCCACGCAACGATCGCTCTGCTGGTCGACTCGTCGGATGGTTTGGTCACATCGGCATCGTGGCAGACCAGCAGAACATCGGCAATCACGGGCGAACGCCTAGAACGTCAAGCGCCCAAGACCCATCGCCCGTCCGCGAACGACACGCAGGCGCTCGTTCGTGTTCGTGAGGTTGTGCGATCGCGTCGGCGGTTGAAGACCCGCTCCCTCGATGCCGCAAGACGGCGCGTACTCTGGTGCGGTGCACAACCGACTCAAGCATCTGTCGGAGACGTTTGTGTTCGAAGGACTTCAGCCGGTGGACGCGTCGGCTCTACGACTTGAGTTGATGCGTGAGGATTCGTTCTCGACTCCGACGAGTTGGTCGCTGTTCGAATTAGGAGTCGGAGCGTGGCTCGTCCGGCGCGTCTGGGTCGACACCCGGAACTCGTCACGCCGCGAACCGTTTCGATACGGATCTGACGCGAAGGTCGAGCCAGGTCTCGCCGAAGGTATTCTCGGCCAGCTTGAGACGCTGGTCCTGCCAGCGTTCGTTGCACCCGCCGTGGGGCTGGACGGAACGTGGCGTTCAGTTCGACGTCCTGGCACAGGGACTCAGCGGATCGACGTCGGTTTGAACTGGTGGGAGGAACCACCGGGGTTCATCTCGGCAAATCAATGGTTCGATTGGACAGCGAAGGAACTCGACGAGCTTCTACCGCACTATTCGCCAACCCCCTAACCATTCGGTTCTCCTCGTCGCACAACCGATCAGGACGACACCGCGACACTCCGGTCGAGACTGCGCCAGAACGGCAACGCGACGCGTTCGGGGAGGCTCTCTTCGTTGCCGGATCTTGGACTGGCTCGCGGTTTGGTCGAGGTTCAAAAATGTGCACGAGACGGCAGCAACTTTGACCGCGCTGGGTAACTGTCCGTCGGACGGGCAACCTGAGGTTCCGGCGCCATCTGGCATGATTCGGTATGTGTCTGTCGATGTGTTCGTTTTTCTGGCGAGGGGGTCGATTCCGTCCACCTCAATGTGGCAAGGAGCATTAGATCGCTACGGCACCGACCTCACGCTTAATAGCGGATGCGAGCCCGCATCGCACTCGGGCTACTGGCCAGCAACGCTGGGAGGTCTCGCAGCTGGGTTCGAGTTTCTCTTGAGCTCGGTTGCTGAGAACTTCGGCGACATTGACGTCGACATCGGGAACCGCGACATGGTCGCCACCTTCACGACGCACAGCGATGTGCGCGAGTTGAAGGGTTCGATGTTCGCTGCGGCGACGTTCGCAGAACTGACGAGCGGGATCGCTTTCGAAGAGGACACTGGCAACGTCCTGCCGGGTACGCGGCTGCTCGAACAAGCAAGGGGCATTGCTCTGTAGACCGACGCGGAGGACCGATCAGGAGCGTGCCGTTCTGGCACGCATGTCAACGACGCGACGCCACCAGCGAACCCGCTCCTGTACGGCACGTACGCGATCGGCTACCCGTTCTCAATATGCGACAGCTGAACCTGGTAGCACTTGTGCTACCCTTCGATCGATGGACACCGTGGGTCTTCGTGAACTCCGTCAAGATGCATCAGAACTGATCCGACGCGTCGAGACTGGCGAGCAAATCGACATCACGGTCGCTGGGCGGCTCGCTG
>CALICC010000209.1 GCA_938049325.1 uncultured Ilumatobacter sp.
CCAACGTCATGATCACCAACCGGGGAGGTCGAGCCAGGCCGCTGCGGCTTGGGGATCGCCCACGGTGTCGAGCGTGTCGCGATCGGCGCGGCCCATCAGAACGAGCAGCACCTGCTCAGCCGAGCCGCGCAGTGCGGCATCGCCCTTGCGATGCACGGTTTCCATGCGGTACTCGCCAGCCTCATTCCAAGCGATCCATTCGCCGGCGCCGTCGGGAAGCCCCTCGTCGGTGCAGTGCACGTGCAAACTCTGTGTCGGAGTCGGGAGTTGCCCGCGCTCCAAGATGCGCGGGACACCGAGTTCGAAGTATTCCTGAATCCCATCGGCTGCCATCTCGGCGTCGAGGTCGGACGAGCCGATCGTGGCAGTCTCGGCATCCCAGCGGTGCATCATCGTTTCTTGAGCCTGACGGCGCGACCACACCCATGCCTTCTGTTCCGCAGGGAAGGGGTGCCAAGAATCGGCGTCGGGAGGAGTCGCCGCAAGGGCGTCCGTCAAGCCCGTGGCCCCGTCGCGCATCCAGGCCGCGAGCTCGGCGCCCGGTGCGCCAGCCTCGGGCCGCGGTACGTCGACGACCGCCGGGACGCCACCGCTTTCGATCGCCTGCGTGGCCCAGCGATGAACACCGCCGACGTGGCGAATGAGCGCGTCGACGTCCCAGCCGGGACACGCGGCCACTGGTGCGTTCAGTCGATGTTGTTCAGCGCACACCGCGATCCGATCTACGTCGGATCGAATCGCAGCGATATGGGAATCGAGGTTCATGAGTGGCGACGGTAGCCTCCAACCATGAGTCCTCTTGAAGCCTTGGCGAACGAGTCCGGCGACGCGTCGGCCAGCGAGCCAATCATCACGATCACTCCCGAAGCGCTCGAGAATCTGCTCGAGATGCGCGACGACGAAGCTGATGGCGACCAGCTCGGGCTGCGCCTCGCACTTGCGTCCGAGCCGGGTGAAGACTTCAGGTACGACCTGTCGTTCGAGGAGTTCCTCAAGGCCGCGTTCACCGACGAGGTGCGCACCCACGACGGGCTCAAGGTCATCATTCCGGGTGATGACGTCGAACTGCTCACCGGTGCCACGCTCGACTACACGTCGACGCAAGGTCTGGTCATCCGCAACCCGAACAAGCCCGAGGCACCCAACGTCGAAGGTCTCACCAACGACGACGAACTGTCGGCCGAGGTCGAAGCCCTCGTTGCGGGCGAGGTCAACCCGGCGCTTGCCGCGCACGGCGGCTTCGTCACCTACATGGGCCACGATGGTGAAGGCACCGCGTACATGACCATGGGCGGCGGTTGTCATGGCTGCTCGATGAGCAAGATGACCATGCTCGACGGGGTGCAGACGATGCTGTCCGAAGCGCTCGAGGGCATCGAGCGGGTGAAGGATCTCACCGATCACTCCACGGGCGCGAACCCCTTCTACTCCTGACGCTTTCCGTCAGCTACCGACTCAGGCCCGACGCGCGAGTCGCCGCATTGGTGGCTCGGTTTTCGGAGGTTGCTTGCGCGGTGGGAGCTCGGTGAGCACGCGGGTCGAGATCGCCGTGATCTCTGCAACCGCCCGCTCGAACGCCTCCTCGGTTGCGGCTGAGGTCTTTTGAACGCCGGTGATCTTGCGCACGTATTGACGTGCTCCTGCTTCGATCTCTTCACCCGTTGCGGCAGGCTCGAGGCCGCGCAGGGTCGTGATGTTTCGGCACATCAGCGCACGACCAGATCGTGAGTGTCGGGTCGTGCTCGCAAGTAGCTCGAGGCGTACGGGCATACGGGTCGGATTTGGAGGTTGCGCTCACGGGCGGTTTCGACGACCCCTGCCATGAGCGTCGCGGCGAATCCCTGCCCGCGATGGGCGGGGTCGGTCTCGACGTGGGGGATCGTGAGGAGGTCATCGGCGAGTGTGTAGTCAGCGAGACCGACGCGCTCGCCGTCGAGGTTCAGTTCGAAGCGTGAGTGTTCGGGCACGTCGACGACAGACAGATTCGGATTGGGCATGACAGCAGCGTATCGAGCCGCTATGGTCATTCTCAATGAGTGAGAATGACCATGAGCACAGTCACGCTCATACTCACGACGGCGCCCGGCTGGGGATCGCCGCCGGCGCCAACACGATCTTTGCGGTCGTGCAAGTCGTGGTCGGTCTTGCGATTGGTTCGGTCGTGGTGTTGGCCGACGCTGCGCACCAGGCGGTCGATGCGCTCGGCTTGATCACCGCATTCGTCGCGCTCCGGATCGCTCGTCGCCCAGCCACCGCCGACTGGTCGTACGGACTCGGCAAGGCGGACGCACTCGGCGGATTCGTCTCGGCGCTCTTGCTCGTCGGGTCCGTGGTGTGGATCGTGGTCGAATCGATCCGTCGCCTCATCGACCCGGAGGCGGTGGAGGGTGGGGGAGTCATCCTCATCGGCCTCATCGCGATCGCGGTCAATGGCGCCGGCGTGTTGCTCGTCGGCCATGGGCATGGTGACGACGCCATCTCGTTGCGTGCGGCGAGGTTGCACCTACTCACCGACCTCGCCGGATCGGTAGTGGTGGTCGTCGCTGGTGTGCTGTTGGTCGTCACCGAAGCGACCTGGATCGACCCCGTGGCGTCACTGCTGGTGTCGGTTGCAGTGTTGTGGTCCACGTGGCGCCTGGTTCGTTCCGCCGTGGCCGTCCTGCTCGACCGCTCCCCGACGGGAATGCAAGCCGCCGACGTCGCAGCAGAGATTGCGACGCACGCCGATGTCGACGTTGCACATCACGTGCATCTGCGCTCGCTCGGCAGCGGTCGGCACACGGCGTCGGCGCACGTGGTCGTGCACGGGGCAACCACTGTCCATCGGTCGCAGGAGATCGTGGCAGAGCTGCGTGCTGCCGTGAGCGATCGGTTCGGCATCGAGCACGTGACGCTTCAGATCGAGTGCGAGCATCACTGTGTCGACGACATCGAGCACGCTCACTGAGGACCTCGGTCGAGGAATCCTCTCCTCAGGGTGGCCCTGACAGACTGAGTTGGTGTCCGATCCAAACATCTCCACTCGCTATGCCGAAGCGACCACGTCCTTCATCGCGTTCGCGCGCACCCTCGACGACGGCGACTGGGCGACGTCGGTGCCCTGTACCCCAGGGTGGACGGTGCGCGACGTGCTGTCGCACGTGGCAGGCGTCCCCGACGACGGGCTTGCTGGGCGCATCGACGGCGCAGCCACCGAACCGTGGACCGCGTCGCAGGTCGAACGCAACGCGGGCTTCGAGGTGGAAGAGCTCCTGACTCGCTGGGAAGGACAGTATGAGTTGTTCGGCGCGGCGATCAGTGAGATGGGCGAGCAACGACCGCCGTACGACTGTCATTCGCACGAGCACGACGTCCGTCAGGCGCTCGGGCGACCCGGAAACCGCG
>CALICC010000210.1 GCA_938049325.1 uncultured Ilumatobacter sp.
GAGGGTGTCGGTGTCATCGACGGTCGGGAGTCCAGGAGGAGGTTCGCCGGTCACCGATGCGGAGTTGGAGATCACGCCGGCATCGACATCATCCTGTGTGACGTCGTAGTCGGCGGTGCAACTGGTGGTCGCCGAGGCGAGCAGGACCCCTGCGCCGCACGTGATGTTGGTGAGGCCGAGCTTGGTGTCGGTCAGCTCCACCGGATCGAGCGTGACGTTGCCCGTGTTCTCGATGGTGAAGGTGTAGGTGATCGTGTCGTCGACGCCGGGATCGGCGGGGCCGGCCGTGATTGCCTTGGTGAGATCGATGGACGGAACTCGGTCGATCGGAACCACATCGGTCGCGGTCGGCGGGTCGAGCGGTGGGGCACCGACTGGTGGCGTGCCGTCGGCTGTTGCCATGTTGTCGACGCGCCCCGCATCGACATCGACTTGCGTGATGTCGTAGGTGGCGGTACAGCTGAGTGTGTCGCCCGGATCGAGGTCGGCCGGTTGCGCCGGTGTGCAGGACAGCGCAGAAAGACCAACCAGCGGGTCGGTGATCGAGACGTCGCTGAGGACAGTGGTGCCGGTGTTGGTGGCGACGAAGGTGTAGGTCACGACGTCGCCGGGCTCGGTGAGACCGTCGAGGTCGGCATCGACGACCGTGTGTGATTTGTCGAGGGTGAGTGCGGTGATCTGCGTCACCGGGACGACGACATCATCGGTGTCGGTCGCGTCGGTGAGACCGGTCGCCGCCGGTGGCGTTCCGTCGACAACGACGACATTGGTCACCGAACCAGCATTGACGTCCGTTTGCTGCACGGTGTAGAGCACGTCGCAGGTCGTGATGGCACCGGCCGCAAGCGAACTCGCACCGCACGTGCCGTCAACAACACCGATGAGCGCGTCGTCGTAGGTCAACGGATCGAGCGTGACGGTTCCGGTGTTCTCGATCGTGATCGTGAACGTGAGCACGTCGTCGAGCGTGACCGACGAGCTGCCGTCGCCGTCAGCGTTGGCCGTGAAGGTCTTGGTGACCGCGATGTCGGCAACGGTGCTCAGTGGCGTGACGACCGTCGACTCGGGCGACAGGACCGGGTCGGGCACCGGCCCTCCCACGGGCGTCGGCGGCTGACCCATCGCAGTCGCCGTGTTCGTGACCGAGGTGGCGTCGACGTTCAGCTGCGAGATCGTGTAGTCCCCTGTGCAGGTGGTGGACGCCCCGGGCGCGAGCGCCGTATCCGGGCAGGACACGCTCGGAACCAAGATGTCGTCGACCGACACCGGATCGAGGGTCACGTCGCCGGTGTTGGTGACCAAGAACGCAAAGGTCAAGATGTCGTCGGTGGCCAGCAGCGAGTCGCCGTCGACGTCGTTGGTCGACTGGAGTGACTTCACGACGGTGATCGCCGGCGACACAGCGATGGGCGTCGTGACGGTTGATGGCGGCAGGACGGGTGGTGGATCCGATGCGGGCGGCGTGGTGCCCGACACCGTTGCCGAGTTGAACACTTGACCATCGTCGACGTCGCCTTGCGTCACGGCGTAATCGGAGGTGCAGCTGACGACCTCGCCGGGTGCGAGCGTCGTGGTCGGGCAGTTGACCGAGCCGACCTTGGGATCATCGATGGCGATGTCTGAGATCGTGACGTTGCCGTCGTTCGTCACCGTAAACGAGAACGTCAGCGTGTCGTCGAGCGACACGGTGCCCGAGCCGTCTTCGTCGGCGTTGCCGAACAACGCCTTGACGAAGGTCCAGCTCGGATCCGACGGAATGGGGGTGGTGACCGTGGACGGCGGCGTTGCCGGTAGCGGCGGAGCGGTTGGCGGCACATCACCGGTGGCGGTAGCAGTGTTGACGACCTCGCCCGCATCGACATCGCCTTGATCGACGTCGTAGGTGGCGGTGCATGTGTCGCTGAGGCCCGGTGCCAGCGAGGCGACGCACGAGATGATGCCCAACAGCGAGTCGTCGACCTCGATATCGGTGACGGTGACGGTGCCCTCGTTCGTGATGGTGAACGTGTATTCGATCTGCGAACCGTCGACAATCGGGTCGGGAACGGTGGTTGCTTCTTTTAGAATCGTGATCAGCGAGATCTGCGGGATCGGCGTCGTGACTTCGGAGGGGTCGGACACGACGCGGGGCGGTACGGCACCACCGATTGGTGTGGGTGGCTGGGCGCTGGCCGTTGCCGTGTTGACGACTTCGCCGGCGTCTGCGTCAGCCTGCTCCACGTCGTAGGTCGCCGTGCAGCTCTGCGTCTCGCCCGGGTCGAGCGCGCCCACGCACGAGATCGGGCTCGCGATGATCGAGTCGGTGATCGTGATGTCGGTGAGCGTCGTGTTGCCGGTGTTGGTCACGTCGAAACGGAACGTCAGCTCGGTTCCCTCGACGATCGGGTCGGCCGACTGCGCGTCGAGTGACTTGACGAGTTCGAGAGCCGGCACGGGCTGAATGGTCGTGGTGACCGTGCTCGTGTCGTTGACCGGGTCGAGCCCTGCAGGTGGTTGACCGGATCCGGTTGCCGTGTTTTCGATGAGACCGCCATCGACATCGGTCTGGAGCAAGGTGTACTCGAACGTGCACGTTGCGGACTCGCCGGGGGCGAGCGCCGCGCCGGTTCCACCCGACGTACAGCGCGGATCGTCGATATCAACACCCGGATCGACACCGATGCGAGCGTCGGTCACCGTGACCGGGTCGAGCGTGACGTTTCCGGTGTTGGTCACCGTGATGACGTAGTCGAACACGTCGTCGACGGAATCGTTGCCGCTGGCGTCGAGGTCATTGCGGCCATCGAGTGCCTTGTCGACTTGGATGCCGGGGCTCTGTGCGGCCACGAGCGACGTCGAACCTGTTGCATCGACGGTGACTCCGGCGACCGATGTGCCGGTGGTGTCGGCCTGGTTGGCGACGGCGCCAGCGTCGACGTCATCTTGATCGACGGTGTAGGTGTCGGTACACGTGACCGACTCACCGGGTGCGAGGGAGTCATCGAGCCCATCGCAGGGGGCGCCATCGATGGGCGCGTCGGTGTAGCCGAGGAGGTCGTCGGTCAACGTAACGCCATTCAGCGTGACGTCGCCGTCGTTCGCGATGACGATCGTGTAAGTCAGCACGTCACCGAGCGACAGGCCGACGGGAGCGATGTCGGTGGTGATGGCCTCGGACTTGTCGAGGTCGATCGACGGATTCTGTGCCACGGGAGTCGACAGCGAGTCGGTGTCGTCGACATCGCCAAGCCCGCCGATCGGCGACCCGTTCGCCGTGGCGATGTTGTCGATGACGCCAGCCTCCACGTCGGTGGGCTGCACGGCGTAGGGCGCCGAGCACGTGGTCGACGCGCCGGGCTCGAGCGACGTCTCCAGACAGGTCGGAACCGTCGGCAAGAAAGTGTCGGTGACACCAACCGAGTTCAGGCGCACGTTTCCGGTGTTGGTCACGAGGAACGAATACGTGAGCGTGGCACCGGCCTCGGGAGTACCGCTGACCGACTTGATGATCGAAATGCCCGCGACACGTTGGGTGGTGTCGGCAACGTGGGAAGCCTCGTCGGTGACGACATCACCGTTGGGGGCCTCGCCCGAAGCGGTCACCGTGTTACTGATCGTCCCGAGGTCGAAGTCACCTTGCTGCACCGGATAGTCACCCGTGCAGGTGGTGGACGCACCAGGTGCCAGTGAGGTGGCGGCACACGAGATGTCGGCTGGGGCGATGACCGTGTCGGAGATGGACACGGGGTCGAGCGGTGCTCCCCCGGTGTTGGTCACGACGAATTCGTAGTTGAGCGTGTCGCCTGCCTCCCACGTGTCGAGGAATCCACCACCGGTGCCGTTGATGCCGACCAAACCCTTCGACACCGAGATCGACGGAGGTGGCGCAACGGTCACGACGTCAGAGTCGGAATCGGTCGCTTCGGCACCGGACGGGCTCTCGGCAGTCACCGTTGCGGTGTTGTTGATCACTCCGGCGGCGCCGTTGGCCGGGCTGACGACGTAGGCAACCGAACAGTCGGTGGACGCGCCGGGGGCAAGCACCGTGTCGTCACAGGTGGCTGGGCCGGTGAGCGGATCGTCGACCACGAGCGTGTCGAGGCTCACGTTGCCGTTGTTGGTCACCACGAAGCGATAGGTGATGGTGTCGCCTTCGCTGATGACCCCGCTGGAGTCGGCGTCGATCGTGGGCGCCGCATCGTGCGACTTGACGATGTCGACGCTG
>CALICC010000211.1 GCA_938049325.1 uncultured Ilumatobacter sp.
ATGATCGCTTCGTGCTCGAGCGCGGCCACCGGCTCGCCGTCGGCGCTGATGCGCACGTCGAGCACGGCACGTTTGCCAGCACGGCTGTCGAAACGGTCGACAACCGCGGCGGTCGCGGTGATCGCAGCGCCGACGCGGGCGGCGCCGAGGTGTTGGATGACGCTGCGCACGTGAATCCATGGGCCGCGCACCACCTGGGTGTGGAAGAACTCGTTGGCGATACGCGGCCAACTCGTCGGGTGGGCGATGCCCTCGTCGACGTAGGTGCTGATCGAGTCGCCACCACGCATGCCGTAGTCGCTCCAGGACGGGTCGAGTACGAAGGACTGCGGTTCGAGCATCGGGCCCTCACGGACCACGAGCGGCTGTGCGACCTCGACGAACGAGGCTTCGGCCCGCGTTGTGCCGCCGACGCGCGCCTCGACGCGCGCTTCCACCGAGCTGTTGTTTCCAACCACGCAGTCGACGCGGTCCCCGTCGATCACCGGCTGACGAAACCGAACGGTCGCGCCCCCACGGGTCAACCAATCGAGACCCCACGCAGCAGCCGGCGCGTGGG
Organism: uncultured Ilumatobacter sp.; assembly: GCA_938049325.1. GTDB lineage: Bacteria > Actinomycetota > Acidimicrobiia > Acidimicrobiales > Ilumatobacteraceae > Ilumatobacter_A. Next base: position 560 of record CALICC010000211.1, read on the forward strand.
TGAGGTACGCGTAGGTGGTGACACCGGCGACCAAGGCTGCTTCGAACCCTGCAGCGCGAGCTCCGTCGTCGGTATGAATCGCGTTGCTCGCGTGCTCGGGCAGGTTGACCGCGGTGGTCGACCAGTCGGCGAGCTGTTTGGTCACGCGAGCACCGGGTCGATCGGCAGGAGGTCGGCGCTCGTTGCTTCGATCTGCGCGGCGACGTCGAGGCAGCGCAGGTCGGTGAAGCGGTCGCCGATGACCTGCACGCCAACCGGAAGGCCGTCGGCGACGCCATGCGGAACGACCGCGGCAGGAAGGCCGAGGAAGTTGATGGGGCACACCGGCCGCAGCGTGTCGCGGATCAGCTCGTCGCTGCCGGCCAGGTCGGCGCCGTGCTCGAAGGCCGGCATCGCCCACGTCGGGCTGAGCAGAATCGGGTGGTCGGCGAAGAACTCCGACCACGCCCGCATTGCCTGGACGCGCAACGGCTGCAGTGCGGCGGTCGATTCGAGCGTGATCGCCGGCGAAGAGTCGAGCAAGCTCGCGATGATCGTCTTCGCGTCGTCGCCCATCACCATGTCGAGTATCGGCCGCATTACCGCGATGTCTTGGGTCAGCAGTGCCGACCACATGTCGATGGTCTCGGCGTACAGCGGTGGTGTTGCTTCGACCACGTCGTGGCCGGCCGCGGCGAGGACTTCGCCAGCCGACCGGATCGCGTTCGCGATCTCAGGGTGTGTTGCGCCGCCCGGCGGCTCGGGAAGCACAGCGACGCGGAGCCGCTCGCCGTCGCCGAGCGCTGTGAGCTGGACCGGCAAGCTCAGTGGGTCACGGCGGTGTGGACCCGCGACGACGTCGAACGAGGCGCGGACGTCGGCAACCCGGCGCGCCATGGTGCCTTGTACCGCCATCTGCTGAAAGGAGAGCATCGGGTCTTCGGGTGGAATGGACGACGCGCTCGGCACGACGCCGAGGGTCGGCTTGATCGACGCGATACCGCAGCAGTGCGCCGGGTTGCGTAGCGACCCGCCGATGTCGTTGCCGAGTCCGAGCGGGCTCATGCCGCTGGCGATCGCGGACGCTTCGCCGCCGCTCGAACCTCCGGCGGTGCGGCCCGGATGGTGCGGGTTGCGCGTCAGCCCGTGCAGCTGCGAATCGGTGTGTACCCGCAATCCGAAGTCGGGCAGGTTGGTTCGCCCGATCGGAATCGCACCCGCTGCCTTCATGCGTTCGGTGACGGGAGCGTCCTGGGTCGGAAGCGCGTCGGCGAACGCCGCAACCGCCTCGGTCGTCGGGCTCCCGAGCAGATCGATGTTCTCCTTCACCGTGAACGGGACGCCGTGGAACCGACCGAGCTCGTCGCCACGAGCCACGGCAGCGTCGGCCGCGTCAGCCGCCTCGAGCGCAGATTCGTCGAGGCGACGGACCACCGCGTTGAGGTCGCCATTGACCTGATCGATGCGCGCCAGGTGTGCTTCGACAACAGCTCGGCTCGAGGTCGTCCCGCGACGCACCTGATCGGCGAGTTCGAGCGCGGACAGTTCCCACAGTTCAGTCATCTGCAGATATTGACAGGCTTCGCGAGCCCGCCGGGAGCCGGTGGGCTCACCCGCGACCGGCTCAGTTGCGCGGCACGTCTTTCCAGGCAACGCTCTTGTCGACGCGCGGCTCGCCCGGCAGACCGAGAACCTGCTCGCCGAGGATGTTGCGCATGATCTCCGACGTGCCGCCCTCGATCGAGTTGGCACGCACTCGCAAGAAGGCGTAGCGCAGTCCGTTGGATGCGCCCGTTGCGTCGAGATCTTCGGGGCGACGGAACGTGTAGTCGTAGTCGACCAGCGCGTCAGCGCCGAGCAAGTTCATGCAGAAGTCGTAGAGGCCCTTGTTCAGCTCGGAGTAGGCGAGCTTGGCGATCGACATCTCCGGGCCGGGGTTGCCCGACTTCGCGTTCTGGGCGGCGCGCATGTTGGTGATGCGACCGACCTCGGCTTGAACCCACCACTTCATCAGCGTGTCTTTGTCGGCCGCGTTCTGCTTCGACGGGTCGATCGCGTTCCACACCTGAACAGCGTCGTTGGCCGCACCGCCGCGTTGCGGCTTGCCGCCGGCACCGCCGCCGCCGATCGCGTTGCGCTCGTTCATCAGTGTGGTGAGGCTGGCGCGCCAACCTTCGCCAATGTCGCCGACGCGGTGTTCGTCGGGCACGCGCACGTCGGTCATGTAGACCTCGTTGAACTCGGCTTCGCCGGTGATCTGTCGCAGCGGACGAACCTCGACGCCTTCGGAGCGCATGTCGAGCGCGAAGTACGTCATGCCTTTGTGCTTGGGTGCGTCGGGATCGGTGCGGGTGACGAGCATGCCGAAGTCGGCGAGGTGAGCCAGTGTGTTCCACACCTTCTGCCCGTTGACGATCCACTCGTCGCCGTCGCGTTCGGCCTTGCAGCCGAGCCCCGCGAAGTCGGACCCTGCGCCGGGTTCGGAGAAGAGTTGGCACCACTTCTCTTCGCCGGTGAACATCGGCCGCAGGAAACGCGCCTTCACCTCGGCGCTGCCGTGCGTCGCGATCGTCGGGCCAGCGAGTGCCATGAAGAAGGTGCGTGGGTCGGTGCCCTTGGCGCCTGCCTCGCGCAGGCGTCGGTCGACGAGCTTGTTCAATTCGGGGCGAAGGCCCATCCCACCGTCGCCCTCGGCGAAGTGCACCCACGCGAGACCGGCGTCGTACCGGGCACCGCGGAACTCGACGTCGTCCATCGACTTCGGGTCGTGCGCGGCGAGCAGAGCATCGATCGCGTCGTTGACGCGCTGGGTTTCGGCGTCAGCGCTGACGGGGGATTCTTCGAGCGTGGTCATCTCACGATTGTCGCGCATGAAGGCCCGATCACTGAAGACGACGTGTGGTGCTTTCGAAGTCTTCGCGGTTGACGTAGCCACCGGCGATGTGTCGCTCGCCGGAGAACTCGCGACGACCGTGCAGCACTCGCCAGTTGTCGAAGATCACCATGTCACCCGGCCGCATCGACCGCTCGAACTGTCGCGGGGGCTGGTTCGCGAGGGCGTCGAATTCACGGAGCGCCGAGAACAATTCGGTCATCGCCGGCTCGGCGAGCAGCAGCGGTGCGCGATCGTGATGGTTGTAGCTCACCTGTACGAGTTGATCGGTGCCCGGTTCGTAGCGAAGCACCGGCCGTCGGGCCATCAGGTGCGCCCCGTCGCCGATGTACTGACCCGGGATCTCGATAGTGCGCAGAACGCGACGCGATTCGGCTGACAGGGCGGCGGCGAGGGCATGGCTGTCGACGAACACGTTGTCGCCACCGGTCGCGTCGTAGCGGTGGCAGTGGAGTGCGAGCAGCCCGGGTGCGTCGTGGCTGTACGTGCCGTCGGTGTGCGGCGTGATCTCCAGGGGTGTCGATGCGGTGTCGTCGAAGCCGCCGTCGGAGCTGAATTCCCACAGGTCGCCGAAGATCGTCGTACGCACGTACCCGAACCGTTCGATGATCCGCCGCGTCGTTGCGGTGTCGGTCGGCGCGTCGTAGACGGTGATCACGCCATCTCGCCAGAGCCCGTCGACGGCGGTTCGGAGACCGTCGTCGGTGTCGATCGCGGCCGCGCTGACCTGCACGACGCGAGCAGCGAGGTCGTCGCCGAGCCATGGCGCTGGCGCGGGGCCGACGGCCACGACCTCGGCAGCAGGTCCGAGTGCCTGCAGGAACTCGTCGTCGAAACGAGCGATCGTTCCGTCTGCCCACGTGACCTCCAGCTCGCCGCTGACGAGCGCGGCATTGCCGGGCCCGGCGGACGCCACAGTTGCAGGGCTGACCAGTCGTTGCTGGGCCCGCGGGTCGAACGACGCAGGATCGCGAGCGTGGTCGCGCAGCCAGGTCCACGACAGGTTCAGCCTGTGACCGTTCATCTGGACGGTGATGCCGTCGTCCATTGGTTCGATCCCACGGATCATGGCGGCAACGGTAGCGACGCAGGGTTCGATCCCCGCGGGTGTCACTGGCGAGACTGAGCGCATGTCAAAGCTCGCTGATGATCCACGAATCGACCCGCGCATCAAGGCGGTGATGGGGATGATTCCCGTGCCCGAGGCACCTGGGGACGTGGCGAACCGCGAAGAACTGCTCGCCGAGCCTGGCCGGGTGGAGGGCGCTGCAGCGTTCGAAGCAGGCCTGGCGCTGCTCGACAACGAGGACGTCGCGCCGTCGGCGGGGCTCTCCATCAGCACGATCGAGTTCGAGT
>CALICC010000212.1 GCA_938049325.1 uncultured Ilumatobacter sp.
GTCTGCAGCCACGCCCCAGCGAACCCGAAGTCGGGCCGATCTGAACGCAGGGTCATTCCCAGCACATCGACATAGAAGCGAGTGGCGGCTTCGGCGTCGGTGACGTTGAGCGACACGTGGTGAACGCCTGCATCGAACATCCGCGTGACGTTAGGCGATGAGGTCGCGTCGGTCGACCAGCACGCCACGCCGTGGCCGCCGAGAAATCGACATTCGAGACGCGACTACGATCGTTTGCATGGTCAGTAGTGCCGCAACGACCGTCGCCGACTACCTCGCCGAGCTCCCTCCTGAACGAGCAGCGATCATCGAGGAGGTGCGCGATCTGGTGCTTGCGAACTTGCCCGACGGCATCGAGGAGTCGATGAACTTCGGGATGATTGCGTATGAGGTTCCGCTCTCGCGATATGCCGAGACATACAACGGCAAGCCGTTGCTGTATGCCGCGCTCGCCGCACAGAAGAACAACTACGCGCTCTACCTCCACGGCGTGCATGCATCCGATGACGCCGCCACACAGCTGCGCGATGCATACGCCGAGGCGGACATGAAGCTCGACATGGGCAAGAGCTGCCTCCGGTTCAAGCGGCTCGACCAACTGTTGCCCGGCGCCGTTGCGTCGGCGATCAGCCAGGTGTCGGTTGACGACTTCGTCGAGATCTACGAGGCCGGTCGAGCCGGCTGAGCCAGCTGGTCTGCCCGGCTACGACTGCTTGACGGCGCCGAGGGAGTACATCAGCGGACACATGTCGCGCTGTTCGGGTGGCAGCTCGTAGCGGCCGTTGCCCACGTCGACCATGTGCTCGAACATCTTCCACTCGAGCGTGCGGTGTTCTTCGAACAGTGTGATGTTCATCCCGTGGCGGGTCACCGCGTTGAAGATCTCGCTGATCGAGTGGTTCCACTCGTAGGTGCGGGTGGCGGCGATCTTCTCGTCGGTGTCTACGTAGGTGTCGTCGAAGTCGAACACCATTGGATCGTTGGTCTCGAAGTACGGGTATCGGAGTTGCGGACGCCCATCCGCGGTGAGGTCGTCGTCCATTGCCCACAGCATCGGGTGTCCCTCTCGGATGTACAGTCGCCCGCCTGGTTCGAGGAGGGCGCTCACGACCGCTGACCACCGATCGATGTCGGGGAGCCAGTTGAGCGCGCCCACGCCGGTGTACACCACGTCGAAGGTGTCGGCGAGCGCGGTTGGCGCGTCGTACACGTTCGACTCGACGAAGCGTCCCGGTGTGTCGGTGTCGGCAAAGAGCTGGCGCGCCACGTCGAGCGACGCGCCGGACTGATCGACGCCGGTGACGTCGGCGGCGCCGAGCCGAGCGAGCGACAGCGTGTCGGTGCCGATGTGACACTGGAGGTGCACCACGCTCAACCCGGTGAGATCACCGAGGTATGCCCGGTCGAAGTCGACGACCCGCCCGACGACGCCGGGGTTCGAGCGGTACCAGTCGAGGTCGTACGACGTCGATGCCGCGTGAATCGCCGCGCGTTCGTCCCAGTTGAGCCGGTTTTTCTCGAAGTGCTCGGCGTTGGCCGCAGCGTCAGCGTTCATGCGCCCAGGTTCGCATACTCGGCGAACGCCGCCCGGCGCCGTCCTCCATCCCTTCTCTGTGCGATCAGCGACCGCACAGGTCGTCACACGCCCAGAGAACGGACTGGATCAGCGGGGGACGATTGCGGGGTCGCCGGGCTGACGCAGCTCGTGGGAGCGGCGCCATGTGGCGAAGGCCCCGACGATGCGTGGCGGCGTGCCGTGGATCTCGGTGAAGCCGCCGGTGACTGAGCGCGTGTCGAAGTATGCAGCGTCGACGCCGTCGGCGTAGAGCCGCGTGGCGCACGTGAACCCGGCTGCAACCAGTGCGTCGAACTCCGCCTCGAAGTCGTCGACCAAGAACCCGAGGTGATGAAACCCCGCGCCGTCGCGTGGTCCGTCGGGATACATGTCGCGATAGATCGACGGTGTGTCGTCGTGCTGGACGATGAACTGAATCATCACGTCGTCGAGGTAGCCGAACGCGTACGAGACGTCGGCCTCGTGGTCGGTGCCGCGGTAGTCGAATCGGTCGCACCGATGATGATGCGAGATCACGAATGGCCCGGCACCGAACACGTCACTCCACGCCTGGATCACGCGTTCGAGGTCGTCGACGAAGTACGCCTCTTGAAAGATGCGGCCGTTCAGCGTCGGGTTCACACCGACACAGGATCTGCCAGCAGCGCCTTGACCGCACGCGAGCTCTCCAGTTCGAGCTCGGTACATCGTGCGAGCTCGGCGCACACCTGCTCGTCGTCGATGTTCTCTGCCAGGCGAACCCAGGCCATCGAGCCTTGGATCTCCGCTTCGGACTGGAGATACACCTGGTCGTCGGCGGTGAACGGCGCGAACACCTCGTAGTACAACTCGATGGCGGCGGGAAGTGCAGTGTCGATCTGGTGTTGCTGTTGCTCCGTCACCGGAAAGAGCGCTCGGACGATGGTGGCGATCTCGTCTTCGCGGCGAGCGCACTCGAGCAACTCGTCACGCCACTCCGGCAGGGCCGTGGCCCATTGGCGATATCGCTCGGCCGCCGACCGTTCGAGCCCTGCGAGAAACGCCGGCTGCGCCTCGACGGGCACCGACTGGATGTGGGTGCGCAGTAGCGCACCGAACTGCGGAACCTCTGGGCGCTTGGTCATGGCACCAATCCTTGCGCGCGTTCGGAGCTGGACAAGAGGCGAGCTCCGACCGAAACTCGCGAATCGGGTGGACAGTACGTTGGCGCGGGCATGCCAGATTCTGCGAACGACCCAGCCAACGATGCACCGCCCCAGGCCTATGACGGTTTCACCGGTGAGGTCGGACGAATCTTCTCGACCTCGACGCCGGCCTGGCCGGAGCAGGCAGCGCCCGCACCGGATGCGCCGAACATCATCGTCATGCTGGTCGATGATCTCGGCTACTCCGACCTCGGTTGCTACGGCTCCGAAATCGACACACCGAACCTCGACGCGCTGGCCGCGGGCGGCGTGCGATTCGCCAACTTCCACGTCAATCCGATGTGTTCACCGACCCGTGCCTCGCTGCTCACCGGGCTCAACTCACACATGGCCGGCGTCGGCCACGTCGCTCACTCCGACCCGGGCTTTCCCGGCTACGCGATGGAGTTGCGCGACGACGCCACCACAATCGCCGAGACGTTCCGCGACGCCGGCTGGGCGACGTTCTGCGTCGGCAAGTGGCACCTGTGCAAAGACTCCGATCTGTCGGACGCCGGCTCGAAGCACTCGTGGCCGCTGCAGGTCGGCTTCGATCGCTACTTCGGCATCCTCGATGGGTTCTCCAACCTCCATCACCCACATCGCCTCTACGAGGACAACCATGTGGTCGAAGTCGACGAGTATCCCGACGGCTACTACCTGACCGACGAGTTCACCGATCAGGCGATCGACATGATCGGGCGGCTGCGCGCGTCGCATCCCTCCAAGCCGTTCTTCATGTATTTCAGCCATGCCGCGGTCCACGCGCCGCTGCACGCGAAAGACCAAGACATCGCCAAGCACGTGGGCAACTACGACGTCGGTTGGGACGAGATTCGTGCCCGTCGCTTCGCACGGCAGAAGGAATTGGGCGTCATTCCGGAATCGGTCGTGCTGCCGCCGCGCAACACCGAGGCCGAGCACGAGGTCGAAGCGTGGGACGACCTCAGCGACGACCAGCGCCGGATCTTCGCGCGCTACAAGGAGACCTACGCGGCGATGGTCGACAACATGGACCAGAACTTCGGACGACTGCGTGAGGCGCTCGAAGCACTCGATGAGTGGGACAACACGATCGTGGTGTTCACCTCCGACAACGGCGCGTCACGCGAAGGTCAGTCGCAGGGCACGGCGGCGTACTTCCGCACGTTGCTTGGCGCGGCGCGTAACACGAGCGAAGAACTCGATCCGCACGACCTCGAACGAATCGATCTCATCGGCGGACCACAAACGATGCCGCACTATCCGCGCGGATGGGCAATGGCGTCGAACACGCCGTTCCGGCTCTACAAGATCAACACGCACCAGGGTGG
>CALICC010000213.1 GCA_938049325.1 uncultured Ilumatobacter sp.
CTCCACATCAGTGACCTCGGGCCGATTGCGGTGCTGTTGCACCGGTCGAAGGAGTGGGGTCTCGACGACGCCGCGGTGATGTCGGCGCTCGCCGGGGCCTCGCCGGCCACGAGTGCGCCACGCGATGCGCTGCGGCCGCTCGCTCGCGAGATCACTGACGCAGGAGCAACACCCGCGACGCTTGACGAAGTGCGGGCTGTGTCGTCCCGAGCCGCCGAGTTGCTCGACGACTATCTACTCGTGTTCGGGAGCCGCCTCACCGCTGGATACGACATCTGCGATCTCACGCTGGCGGAGATGCCGGCGGTGGTGCTGGGCTCGCTCCGTGACGAACGGCTGCTCGACGACCGTTCGGTGGCCGAGCGCGCGGCTGAACGCGGCAACGAAGCGCTCGCAGCGTTGCGCGTCGAGGTGCCCGAAGCTGATCGCGACGAGTTCGACGAACTCGTCGACGACGCTCGATGCATGTACGGCCTGCGTGACGAGAACGGACCGCTGACGTTCGAATGGCCTGCAGGCATCGTTCGTATGGGCGTGCTCGAAGCGGGACGTCGCTTGGCCGACGACGGGATCCTCCAAGCCGCAGAGCACGCGTTTGATCTGATGCGTAGCGAACTGGTCGATGCACTCCGTGGTCGGACCGGCCTCAACGCCGGCCACATTGCTGCACGTCGCATCCGGCGTCTGGGATTCGTCGAGGCTGACTCGCCAGCACACCTCGGACCCGCACCGATCGCCCCCGACCTCGACGGCTTGCCCGCAGCGATGCGCGACATGATGGGAATGACGCTCGACGTCGTCGAACTCCTCGAAGCCACACCCGACCAGGCAGTGCGAACTGGGACCGGTATCGGTTCGGAGTCCTACCGGGGAACAGCTCGTGTCGTCGCCGACGCCGACGAAGCCATGGAGCGCGCCGAACCGGGTGACGTCATCATCACCAAGTTCACCGCGCCGACATTCAACTCGGTGTTGGCGATGGCGGGCGCGGTCGTCACCGAGCACGGTGGACTGCTGTGCCACACGGCGGTGATCGCACGCGAGCTCGGCATTGCGGCGGTGGTCGGCGTGGCAGGCGCGCTCGAGATCCCCGACGGCTCCGAGGTCGAGGTCGACCCCGTCGACGGACGGGTCAGCGTGCTGGCGGCGTGATTTCTAGGCGCGGACGCTCGTGCGGCCAGCGAACGCGATGAGCTGGTCGACCGGATTGTCGGACGGCGCAGCGGTCTCGGGGCCGAACGCACCGGCGCTGCGCATCAGGTCGGCCATCGGTTCGAGCTGAGCCTTGGCCATGGCTGCGGTTGCCTCGTCGATGCCGTGGTCGATCCCTGCAGCGTCGGCGAGGTCCCACGCGTGGGTGAGTGGATCGAACCAGATGGCGCCGATGAAGCTGTCGACGGGCATCTCGCCGAACGGCGTTTGTGTCACCTTCTTCAGGACGCCGGGCTGATCGAGCGCGCTGAGACATGCGTCAACCGACGAACACACGGTCGCAGCCGGATCGGCGCCCGCAACCTCGGCCTCGGGTTGCTGGGCTGGGCCCTCCGTGCCGCTCGCTCCGGCAGCGATGTTCTGAAGCACCCAACTGGCGTGGCCAGCAGCCTCCCTCGCCGTCCATCCTTCGCAGCACGACGGGTTGTCCCACGCATCGGTGGGTACTCGGACGGCGGCGCTACGAAGCATCGAGGCGGCGCGGGTGAACTTCTGCAGGTTCTCGCTCATGTGTCACAAGTTAGACCGGCGTACCAATCCGATTCACCAGGGGAGGAGATGGGACAGTAGGTTCGGACCATATGACGATGACCCCCGACGCAACTTCTCTGGCTGACGCGGCCCCACGATTCGAAAGCGTTCAGCAGGTCCGCGACGCTCTTCGTGACGCTCAGTACCTCGCTGACGACGGCATTGCCGGCGTTGCGTATCTCGCCGATCGGCTGCAGAAACCGATTCTCGTCGAAGGACCAGCGGGAACCGGCAAAACGCAGCTCGCCAAGTCGATTGCCGAGATCACCGACGCCCGACTCATTCGTCTCCAGTGTTACGAGGGGCTCGACGAGAGCAAGGCGTTGTACGAATGGAACTACAAGAAGCAGTTGCTGCGCATCCAGACCGAACGCGGCGGCGATGAGAAGTCCGAGGACTGGACCGACGTCAAGGACGACATCTTCTCCGACGAGTTCTTGCTCACCCGCCCGTTGCTCGAAGCAATCACCGCCGACGAGCCGGTCGTGCTGCTCATCGACGAGGTGGACCGCGTCGAAGTCGAGACCGAGGCACTGCTGCTGGAGATCCTGTCCGACTACCAAGTTTCGATTCCCGAGCTCGGCACGATCAAGGCCAAGCAGATCCCGCTGGTATTCCTCACTTCGAACAACACCCGAGAGCTGTCCGAAGCGTTGAAGCGTCGCTGTCTGTATCTCCACGTCGACTACCCGGAGCTCGAGCGCGAAAGGGAAATCGTGCTCGCCAAGACCCCGGGAATCACGGAGAATCTGGCCGACCAGGTCGCACGTATCGTGCGCTCGATTCGCCAGCTCGACCTGAAGAAGGCGCCGAGCGTCTCTGAGACACTTGACTGGGCGCGCACGCTGATGTTGCTCAATATCGAGACCATCGACGAGCAGACTGCCAAGGAGACGTTGAACATCCTGCTCAAGTACCAGACCGACATCGCCAAGGCTGCGAAGGAACTGAGCGTCGAGGGATGAACCTCGGGGATCGGCACGGCGAGGGAGCGCAATGACCGACACCGTGGCGCCCGGTTCCCATCAGCGCAAGCCAGGTGGCATGCTCGACCTGCTGAACGGCTTCGTCGTCGAGCTCCGCAACGCGGGGCTTCCCGTGTCGCTGACCGAGAACCTCGACGCCATGGAGGCGGTCCAGCACATTCCGCTCGAAGACCGTGACGCGTTCAAGTACGCACTCGGAGCCACGCTGATCAAGAACCATGCGCACTGGCGCAGTTTCGAGACCGTGTTCGAGGTCTACTTCTCGCTGCGCGGTCCGGAATACAAGATCGCCGACGGCGATGGCGATACCGATATCGACGAACTCTGGCGCGAAATGCAAGAAGCGCAGCAAGAGGGCGAAGGCAAGGGCCAGGGCGGCATGGACTCCATGACCCCCGAAGAGATCGCCCAGATGCTGATGCAGGCGCTGATGAACGGCGACCAGGGCATGATGCGGGCGATGGCCAAGCAAGCCGTGCAACGCTTTGCCGGCATGGAGCCGGGTCGTCCGGTCGGCGGGACGTACTACCTGTACCGGACGCTGCGAAACCTCGATCTCGACAACATGCTCGACAAGATGATGGAAGCCTCACGCGATGAGGCTCCGGGTGATCTCACCCCACTCGAAGAGCGCCTCGAGAAAGAAGAGTTCGAAGACCGGATCGAGAAGTTCAAGGGTGAGATCGAATCAGAGATTCGCCGTCGTCTTGTTGCCGATCGAGGTGCCGAGGCAATGGCGAAGACGCTGCGCAAGCCGCTTCCTGAAGATGTCGAGTTCATGCACGCCTCGCGCGACGAGATGGTGGCGCTCAGAAAGTCACTCGGCCCGCTGACGCGCAAGCTCGCTGCACGGTTGGCGCGCAAGCGCAAGCACAAGCGCAAGGGCCCACTCGACTTCCGCAGCACGGTGCGTGCCTCGCTGAGCTACGGCGGCGTGCCCGCCGAGCCGAAGTTCAAAGCGCCGCGGATCTCCAAGCCCGAGCTCATCGTGATCGCCGACATTTCAGGCTCGGTTGCCGCGTTTGCGCGCTTCACCCTGATGCTCGTCTACGCGATCCAGAACCAGTTCTCGAAGGTGCGCTCGTTCGTGTTCATCGACGGCATCGACGAAGTCACCGACTTCTTCAAAGCGACCGACGACATCCAAGAGGCGATTCA
>CALICC010000214.1 GCA_938049325.1 uncultured Ilumatobacter sp.
TCGCGTCACGCATGATCAACGCTCGCTCCGAGACCCTGGCTGAGAAGCCGGCGTTCAAGGGATTGTTCGCGAAGAAGCGGGTCATCATCCCGATGGACGGGTTCTACGAGTGGCGCGCCGGATCGCCCGAGGGTCCACTCAACGCGAAGGGCAAACCGATCAAACAGCCGCTGTACATCACCCGGATCGATGGCGATCCGCTCGCGGTGGCCGGCTTGTGGACGGCATGGAAGGACCCGTCGGACCCCGACGGCCGCTGGCTTCACAGCGCAACGGTCATCACCACCGACGCCAACGACACGATGCAACCGGTGCACGATCGCATGCCCGTCCTCGTGCCGCCGGACCGCTGGGCCGAATGGCTCGACCCGGCAAACCGGGACATCGAATCGCTCAGTTCGCTGTTCAGCGCCCGCAACGACGGCGTCTTGCACATGCACGAAGTGTCAACCGACGTGAACAACGTCCGCAACAACGACGCCAGCCTGATCACCCCGATCTGAGTTGCTCAAGGTACCGCTCGCCTGCGCGGCGTCAGAGTGCCGCAGTGATTGCAGCCGCCCACGCTTCGAGATCGGAGCGATCCACGCTCGCTGCAGCGTTGGCGAACGTCAACTCGGCCATGTCGTTGGTGGGGATGAGATGGATGTGCGCATGGGGGACTTCGTAGCCCGCGATGATCATGCCAACCTTCTCGCAGCCGAACGCTCGCTCCTGAGCACGCGCCACCGTCCGCGCCACATCGAACAGATGGGCGGACAGTTCCGGCGAGGCATCGATCCAGTGATCGATCTCTTCGACCGGCACCACGAGCGCATGGCCCGGTGTGATCGGGTTGATCGACATGAAAACCGCACACTGCTCGTCGCGATGGACGAACGTCCCGGGAATGTCGCCGTTCATGATCATGGTGAAGATGGTGCTCATCACTCCCGATCATGACGCATCCGAGTCACCCCGCGCGTACGCTGGCACCTGTGACCGCCCCCGACACCGAGGTCGAGCCCGCTCCACCGGCGATCTTCGACAACCTGTGGACGGTGCCGAATCTCTTCACCTTGATCCGGCTGCTGTGTCTCCCGCTCTTCTTGTATCTGCTGTTCGTTTCAGAAAACCGGGCCGGAGCAGCATGGTTGCTCGCCGCCCTCGGGAGCACCGACTGGGTTGACGGCTACATCGCTCGCCGATTCAACCAGACCAGCGAATTCGGCAAGGTGTTCGATCCCACGGTCGACCGGCTGCTCTTCATCGTGTCGGTCACGGCCATCATCATCGACGGCTCGATCCCGATCTGGTTCGCGATCGCGGTGTTGGCCCGCGAACTGCTCGTTGGGGGAGTGATCGCCTTCGCAACGCTCTTCCTCAAGATGGAACGCTTCGGCGTGACGTGGCTCGGCAAGCTCGCCACCTTCCTCTTGATGGGTGCCGTTCCGAGTTTCCTCATCGGCTCGACCGATGTCTGGGAGGCCCCGTTCTTCGCCGTTCTCGCCTGGGTTTTCGGGATCCCAGGTCTCATTCTGAGTTACTGGACCGGAATCGCCTATATTCCACAAGTCCGTCGCGGTATCGCGCTCGGGAAGTCCCGGTCGAAGACCCTCGACCTCAACACGAAGTGAACCGATGAACATTCCTGACGACCTGCGGTATTCGAGCGATCACGAGTGGATCCGACGCGAAGGTGACTCCGACGTCATCACGATCGGCATCACCGACTACGCACAGGACTCACTCGGCGATGTCGTGTTCGTCGAGACACCCGAAGTGGGCGAAACGCTCGCCGCCAGCGACACCTTCACCGAGGTCGAGAGCACCAAGTCGGTGAGCGACATCTACGCCCCGGTCAACGGCACGATCGCAACGATCAACGAGCGGCTCGCCGACGAACCCGAACTGTTGAACTCAGACCCGTACGGCGACGGATGGATCTGCACGATCACGATGACCGAGCCGAGCCAATACGATGCCCTTCTGGACGCAAGCGCCTACCGAGCACTGACAGAAGGCTGACGCATCACGATGTCTGAATACACGTTCTGTAATCAATGCGGACACCGGAACCCCCCGTCGAGCGCGTTCTGCTCGAGCTGTGGGTCTCCGCTTGACCGGTTGGACGATCGCACGATCAACTTGACCCGCGTCGACCCGCTGCAAGACGCACCGGGTGCCGAAGACGACCTCGTGGTGCCGATCGGCGATCTGCCACAGGAGTCTGGCGTGCTCATCGTGCGCGCTGGCGAGCAGGCCGGCGACCGATTCACGCTCGATACCGACCTGACCCGCCTCGGTCGCCACCCCGACAGCGAGATCAGCCTCGACGACATCACGGTCTCACGGCGTCACGTCGATATCGAACGCACACCTGAGGGCTACGTCGCGTCCGACGCGGGCTCGCTCAATGGCACCTACGTCAACCAGGAACGGATCGACAAGATCTTGCTCGCCCACGGCGACGAACTCCAGGTGGGCAAGTTCCGATTGGTCTTCTTCGAGCGCAACGATGGCTGACGAGGGAACCGCGTCAACAGCAACTCCTTCGTCGCATCTTTCGATCGGCGAAGTACTCGCGATGTTGCTCGAAGAGTTCCCTGACATCACGATCTCGAAAATTCGGTTCCTGGAGAGCCAGGGCCTCATCGAGCCTGAGCGCACCGCATCGGGATATCGGAAGTTCTACGACGCCGACGTCGAATTGCTGCGCTGCATCCTGCGCGAGCAGAAGGACAACTTCTTGCCGCTCAAAGTCATCAAGGACCGCCTCGACACGGGCGAGATCGATCCGACGAGCGAAATGTCTCGCCCACACGGCATCGATCGCACGGGTGAGATCGACGGGTCGTTCGGCGTCGTGGTCGACGGGTCGTTGGGAGCCTCTCGCCATCCGGCCGCGCGCTCCACCCCCGAACCGGCCGAGGTCGACGAGACTCGCCCGGTCACATCTCGAGCGGCGAGCGCCGACGACAGCGGTGCGCTGCTGAGCCCGGGCGTTGTGCTCGATGCGCACGAGGTCTGCTCGATGTCCGGGTTGACGCCGACACAGCTCGAACAGCTCCAGTCATATGGAGTCGTCGTCCCGTCCGCCAACAAGACCTACGACGAAGACGCACTCGAGATCGCTCGAATCGCCAAGCGATTCCTCGATCTCGGCGTCGACGCCCGGCACATGCGCGGGTGGCGCGTCGCGGCGGATCGTGAGGCTGGCCTGTTCGAGCAGGTCATCCAGCCGCTCATCCGCCAGCGGAACCCGCAGGCGAACGAACACGCCGTTGCCCAGCTGACAGAGCTGGCCATGTTCGGTGGCCAGCTTCGTGCTGCGATGATGCGCACGCTGCTGCGTCAACATCTCGATCGCTGAACGAATAGGTCGCCTCGGCAGAACCTGGGCCGACTCAAAGGGGTACGATCGCTTTCGTGATCCCAGTCGAGTTGGTCGGAGTCAGGGTCGAGGTCCCGGCGAACACGCCGATGGTGCTCTTGCGCGAGCAAGACGGCCGCCACCGGCTCCTGCCGATCTACATCGGCAGCCCGGAAGCTTCGGCGATCCACTACGCCATCGAAGGGATCGAACCGCCTCGGCCGTTCACCCACGACCTGTTCTTGACCACCATCGAAGAGCTCGGTGCCACGCTCGACAAGATCGTCGTGACCGAGATGCGCGATCGAACCTTCTTCGCAGAGCTGCACCTCTCGACCGAAGCGGGCGACAAAGTGCTGTCGGCACGGCCGTCCGATGCAATCGCGCTCGCTGCTCGCTGTGGCGCCCCGCTGTACGCCGGCGAGGAACTGCTCGACGAGCACGGGCAAGAACAGCCGGACGAACCAGAAGAAGACGCGTCCGAGATCATCGATGAGTTCAAGGATTTTCTCGAAAGCGTCGACCCCGAAGACTTCGTGTAGTCCGGGACCCTCAACCAAAGGTTGACGTGCGCGCGTGGCCCGCGTAGGGTCTCAACCTCACATGGACGTAACTACGTTCGTGTCTTCACGTCCGAAGGTTGGGATCAAGGCAGACGATGAGTCAGAACACAGACAGCTCACTGGACGCGGCAATGGCCGCTCCGAAAGACCAAGGCTTCAGCGGCACGCGTGCGGCCAAGGTGGTCGGTATCACATACCGCCAGCTCGACTACTGGGCTCGAACCGATCTGATCCGGCCGTCGCTGGCCGATGCCGAAGGCAGCGGGAGCCGCCGGCGCTACTCGTACAACGATCTGCTCGAACTCAAGGCGATCAAGAAGCTGCTCGATGCAGGCATCAAGCTCGAACAGGTTCGCAAAGTCTTCGAATACGTCCGTGAACACGTTTCGACCGACATCGCCGCGGCGCACATCGTCATCGACGGTGGCAGTGTCAATCTGTACGACGGCGAGCAGCTGATCGATGTGCTGCAGAAGGGGCAGGGCGTGCTGAACGTCTTGTCGATGGGCGGCGTCAAAGACGAACTCGAGGCCGACCTGGCACCGACTGCCGTCGAACTCGACGACGACGAAGCTCCCAGCGCAATTCGCAAGATCGGATGAGCGGCCGCCAGTCACCGCTGGCCGACCAACACCGAGAGCTCGACGCCAACCTCGTCGACTTCGGCGGGTGGGACATGCCGATCGCGTACCCGTCCGGCACGATTGCCGAGCACATGGCGTGCCGCGAGTCGGCTGCGATGTTCGACGTTTCGCACCTGGGATCGATGCGCGTCGAAGGTCCCGGGTCGTTCGAGCGGTTGCAGGCAGCACTGACGAACGACCTCTCGAAGATCGCACCCGGCCGAGCTCAGTACACGCACCTCCTCGACGCCGAGAACGCATCCGTCCTCGACGACATCATCGTCTGGTGGCATCCTCGCGACGAAGGAGCGGACGACGTCTTCGATGTGATGCCGAACGCGTCCAACACCGACCGTGTCGTCGAGGCCATCGGCGGCATTGACTCCACCGCCACCCGCGCCGTCATCGCGGTACAAGGGCAACAGGCGCGCGCCGTCGTTGAGACGGTCTTTCCCGAGGCTGCAGCCGTCGGCCGCTTTCGCGTTGCTCGCTGCTCGTGGAGCGGT
>CALICC010000215.1 GCA_938049325.1 uncultured Ilumatobacter sp.
CATCTACCGATCTTGGTCGTCGGCGCAGTGGTCGCAATCGGTGTTCCCGACGCCGCTGCTACTTGGCTGGGCGTGCTCCAGCTGTTCGTGCTGGCTGTTATCTACGGCGCCATGCTGTTCAACCCAGACGTTCAGGGGCTGCATGATCGGGCGGCCGGAACGATTGTCGTACTGCGAGATGGCGACGCAGACACCTGGCTGGTTCGACAGAAGCGCGTAGCGGCGCTCGACCCGCGCCAGATTGCGGTCGAGGCTCGGAAGCGGGAGCTGATGGGTCTCGGAGCGACGAAGCTCATGGAGTTCGTGCCGACATCCGGATACAACTCATGCCCCGCTGAACTGGCCACATCCCAAGACGGCTTCCGGCTCTCGGTGATGGTCTGCCGAGACCTGGGGAACGACACCAACGACGTCTTGTTCTCGGTATCGGCTGACAGCGACGCCCGATTCCTTCATCGGGTCTACAACGAGTCATTCGCTGTTCGCGATGGTTCAAGAATCGAAGAACTGACCGACGAGGAGTGGGGATACGTGACGTGATCTTCGAAGCCGCAGATCGCGTTTTCGTCCCTACCTGTCCCTAGAACTGACCGGACTCAGCGACACTCCGTGAACTGGTGATTCGCGAAACCCCTGGTCAGCAGAACTCACCAACACTCAGCGTCATTCACAAAACCGGTGAAGGTGAGCCACGACATCTTCGAAGGCACCGAGCAGATCCAGCAGCTCGTCATCAGCCGGACCATCTCAGGCCTGCGTATCGAGTGACTGCCGGGGTCATCCCGAGTGACTTCAGTCGTCGATCCAGAGGGTGCTCGCCGGGCGGCCGAGTGCGGACTCGATGTGCCGGTTGATCTGGCGCCAGGTTTGAATGCGTGCTGGTGTCACCCCGAATGAGTCCACCATGTAGTCGGTGGCGTACTTCCCGGCGGGGAAGACCTCGAGTGAGGAGTAGCTGACGCCAGAACGGCTCCAGCAGCTTCCCGCCTCGGGGTCGCGCTCGAGGACTTCCGGATCGACGGGGATGTTCAACACGCCGTCGGCGGTTCGGATGTCGACGCTGGCGCCGGTGTCGCCCACGGTCCACCACATCGGCAACGGCCATCGATCGGCGTCGAACGGCGTGTCGCGGCCGAGGACCCGCCAGCGACCGTCCCGTACACAAATCATGGAGGTTTGCCCGAGCGCCACGGCATCGTCGATGGTGAGCTCACGCGCTTGCGCGAGCGTCGGCCACGTCGACCACACCCGGCCGAACACCAAGACGAGCCCGTCAGAGAAGACGCGCGAGTGTTCCGGT
This sequence comes from uncultured Ilumatobacter sp., assembly GCA_938049325.1. Taxonomy (GTDB): domain Bacteria; phylum Actinomycetota; class Acidimicrobiia; order Acidimicrobiales; family Ilumatobacteraceae; genus Ilumatobacter_A. The sequence goes on from CALICC010000215.1 coordinate 1,301, forward strand.
GGCCGCGGCATGAACAAGCCGGCGCCGAAGCCGCCACCTCGTGCGGGAAAGGCGAGCCACTCACCGCCTGCGAGCGACCGATCCGTTCGACGGCCTGCCGGCAGCGCATCGGGTTCGATCGCAACGTCTCTCGATCGCACCTCGGCTCCGTACTCGCGCCATTGCCGGACACGTTCGGGGTCGACGTCGATCGGTTCGACGGCCATGTCGAAGACGGAGCCGTCGGACTCCTTCAAGTGGTTCGTCAGACCCTTCTCGAGGGCGCTGGGCGCCGTCACGATCGCCCAAGGCGGAAACACCTCGCCGACCTCACGAGTGACCGGGTCGTTCGCGATAACGGTCATTGAGGGAATCTCGCCCGAGGTAGCGACGGACCAACCCGCGACGGCGTCCTCCGAGCGTGAAGCCCACTCGGACCACGGAGGCATTGGCCACTCGTCCCGATCAAAGCCGCCGATTGATCCGACCAACGTCCATCGCTTCGTCGAGAACGGTCGACGTGCGACGAGGCCGACCCACGCTGTTCCCCAGTCGCGCAACGTCGGCAGATCGTCGGGGTTCGAAAGCTCGTCGGTCGGCGTCGGCCATACGTAGATCAGCGAGAAGCCGACCGGATCCGATGGATCAGCGCTCCGGGCGACGACGGCAGGGCAGAAACCGAACCGGCCGACGGGTATGGCCCACACCTGGCCTTCGTCGTTCACGCGCTTGGGCATACCCCAGTCTGGCTGGTTGTGCCGACGATGTGGACGTTCGCGGTGGTCGATGAAGTGGCTCTTGTCGACGGACTGCGTCCGCCAGGCGTCCCTGGATCAACGACGACGCCTCCACCACGAGGCTTTTGGCCGATCACCTGAATCCTTGAGGCGCTTGAGTGGGGCGTCCGGGCTGTCGGACCATCGTTTCGAGGAAGACGCGAAAGACCGATGGCAGCGGTCGCCATCGGTGAGCTGACCTGTCGGTTGGCCGTCGGGACCGACTTCCCATCCGCGTCGGATCGCGTACGGCGGGATCGCCCCTCGCCGGAAGAGTTCTGACGAAGCTCAGAATCGGCAGATCGCAAGTTCTCGGAGTCTTCAGGGCACGTAGACCATTTCGATCTCGTACTCGACCCCGTGGTCGACTTCGGTGACTCGTGCTCCGAGTACAAGATCGCTGCGGCCTTCTTCTGTGGTTCGGAGATCGACCAGCACATCCCAGTGCGTGCCCTGCCACATTGCCACGGACGTTTCCCAGGTTTCGGCGGTCAGCTCGACCAGGGTGACGTCGCCGTACCCGGCGATGTAGTCCTCGATGAACTTGGCTGTCCCGGACTCGACAGCCGCGACGCCGGGAATGCCGTCCTTGATTGCGTAGTCACCAGCGACGAACGCGCGAACGATCTCTGCGAAGACCGGTCTCCACTCGGAGGGAACCGGCTTCTCGAAGTCTGGGTCTTTGAGAGCCGGCACGGCTGCATCAGTCATCGCCGTCATTCTCTCAGCCTCACGCTCACCGTGTCCTGAGAACCGGCACGCCCTCCGGGCTGCGATGCGCGTCACATGGGTCCGTACGCTGAGATGTGTCAGGCCCTGCTGGCGTTCCGAGTGTGGGCATCGATCGACGACTTGACGGTGAAACGCGACCTTGCGGGGGACGCCTCAGTCCGCAGACTCGGTCTCGAGGTCGGAGAGAAGTGCCGGCTCGACGGTGCGGGCGATGGACGCGAGCTCCAAGAGCGGGATCGTGTCGCTGTAGAGCGCGACCCACGAGCCGTCCTGTTGCCAGACGATGAAGTGCGACCTATCGATGTCGACGCTCGAAGCAGCGGCAGTCACGAGGTTCCCCGTGCGGTCGGTGAACTGCGCCGCCGACACCGGGCCGCGGACCGTTCGGACCAATTCGATTCCGTCGTCACCGGATACTGGCCATGTCGCGAGTACGAGGCCGCGCCCGCCGTCGAGAACCGTGATGTCATTCCATGCCGCAGCACGGCCCTGATCGTTGCCGAACACCTGGCGCGTACCTCCACCGGCTGACATCGAGCCTCCGCTCGTTGCCTGGTGAAGTCGCATCTGTTCCGCTGTGAAGGTCGAACCGTCGACTGCGTCGAACGTCGTATCCGTGAGTTCGTACGTTTCGATCGCAGTGAGTTCGAGACCGCCAGGGGGATCCGAGATGGTGACCGTGTCGCCGCTGCTCGCGAACGTGCAAGCAGTGAGCGTCAGCACAGCCATGATGATCAGTCGTCGCACGGACTTTCATCGGCACTGGCCGGCGAAACGTGAGATCGGCCTGCGCCCCGTAGCTCGAGGACGGATCGTCGCTAAGTCCAAGGTCGCAGTTTCCTCAGGGGTTGACACTTTTGCCGAGCCCGGTGCCGATACATTTTCGCCACGAATGAGAGTATTTCGACGCGCATGACACCGGACCTCTGCGTGTCCATCGCGACACGCGGCCGCAAAGACTGCGTCGCCGATGCTGTCGCTTCCGTGCTGCAGGATCCGAACGAATCGGTGCAGCTGTTCGTGCTGGACCAGAACGACGACGACCGTGTCGTCGAAGTGCTCGCCCCGTTCGCATCGGACCCGCGTCTCTGCCACGTGCGTCTCGACGTCGCCGGAGCCGGTCGCGCACGCAACATCGCACTCGAACGCTCAAGCTGTGACGTGGTGTGCTTCACCGACGATGACTGCACCGTGCCAGCGGGTTGGGCGCAGGAGATGACCGATGCCGTTCGC
>CALICC010000216.1 GCA_938049325.1 uncultured Ilumatobacter sp.
GCCTCGACCGATTCGACCGCGTCGGAACTCGCAACGATCGCTGACAGCATCGGTGTCTATCGATCCCGTGTTGCGTCACTCGCCGAGCTGCATATTGGCACCGACCGGGACGACTTCGTGAGTGCGATCCACGAAGCGGAACGACAGATCCGGATCGCGGAACGTGGTCTCCTGCGCGCGGTTCGAACTGCCGGGTGACAGTCAATGTCTGATCGAAACGCCACGTCTCGTCCTTTCTTGACGATCGACGACGGAGAGTGGCGAAAAGTGGCGACGGCCTCTCCGAAGAGAGGCCGTCGCGCAGGCGACGCCGGGCGGCGGATCCCAGCAGTCGCGCATACCAGGTGGCGGGAACCTGGTAGGGCACTAAGTTACACCCCCATCAGTTCAGCCCGCAACTGGACAGTTGTACGGAGCGCGGTCAACCGACCGACGTCACGACCACAGCCAGCGTTTGGACCCTTCGCAGAGAATCGGTGGATGTGAGCCAGATCGAGGTAAAAGACGAGGTCAACGGGCATGAATCGTCAGAGATTGGCCAGATCCTCGACCTCGTTTCACGCACCGACGGGCGCCAGGCACTGTCGGATCATCTTCAGCTCGATTTCGCAGCCGGAGGCACCCACGGGTTCGCCGCTCTGCTGCGCCGGGATGCACACGGCAACCTCGAGGCATACGGCCAGCTGTCGCGAAGCAACGAAGCACGGCTATTCGAGCTCGTCGTTCACCCCGATCATCGGGACCGCGCCGACTCGATCGAGGCTGAACTTCTGGCCACCGCACTCGACACGGTTGCGTCGTCGGGTGGTGGCCCGATCAGCTGGTGGGTGAGCGAGCCGACCGCTCGACATCACTCGCTCGCCCGCGATGCCGGCTTGCACCCCACCCGCGAGCTGTTCCAGATGCGACGCCCGCTCCCGACCGAACGTCACGCCACGATCGACACCCGCCCGTTTCGACCCGGCGTGGACGACGCGGCCTGGCTCGCTGTCAACAACCGTGCGTTCGCCGACCACGGCGAGCAGGGCGGCTGGACTCACGAGACGCTCACGCAACGCTTGCATGAGGCATGGTTCGACCCTGACGGATTCAGAATCCATGAACGCGACGGCCGCATGGCTGGCTTCTGCTGGACGAAGGTTCACGACCCGCGAGACGTCGATGGCGGCACCCCACTCGGCGAGATCTACGTCATCGCCGTCGACCCCGACTTCCACGGCCTCGGGCTTGGATCCGAAATGACCCTCGCAGGTCTCGACCACCTCGCCGCGGCGGGCATCGAAACCGCATTGCTGTACGTCGACGCCAGCAACGACGCTGCGGTGTCGACCTACCGTCGACTCGGGTTCGACGTCGTGGCGACGAACGCCGCGTTCTCCGCACACATCGCCGCCAATCTCAACCGCACACCGAGCACAGGAACTCACCCATGACCACGACCGAGCCATCCGAACTCCCCCGCTGGAGCGTGAGCGACATTCACCCCGATCTCGAGTCACGTTCGTTCCTCGACGCCCAGGAACGCATCGGCGCCGAGGTCGAGCGGCTCGTCTCGCTGTTCGATGACCTGAAGATCCGAGCGACCGAACCTCGACCGGCATCGCCCGCCGACGGCGCAGCTGCTGACGCAGCCATCGCGGCGTACAACCGGGTGTCTGGCGAGCTCGACACGCTGGGCGCCTACGTCTACGCCTCGGTGTCGACCAACTCGCGTGACACGGTCGCGAAAGCGGCGATGAGCGAACTCGACCCGGTCGAGTCGAAGCTGCGCCCGCTCCTCGCCCGACTCGCCGACTGGGTGAGCGCATTCGACGTCGACGCGTTGTGCGCCGTGAGCGCCGAGGCCGACGAACATCGCGGGCCTCTCACGCGACTCACTCAACGCTCCACACATCAGATGTCGGAGCCGGAAGAACACCTCTACGCCGAGCTCTCGACGACCGGTGCCGCCGCGTGGGGCAATCTGCAGCGGGAGATCACGTCGCAGTTGTCGACGGACGTGGCGTTCGATGGCGGCACCGAGCGCCTGCCGATGCCCGCAGTCCGCGGGCTCGCGACCGATCCGTCGGCGTCCGTCCGGCGCGCCGCCTACGACGCCGAACTCGCCGCCTGGCCCACGATCGAAGTACCGGTCGCTGCCGCCATGAATGCGATCAAGGGCGAAGCCAACTCGGTCAACCGCCGCCGCAACTGGGACTCACCGCTCGACGCCTCGCTGTTCGCCAACAGCGTCAGCCGCGCAACCTTCGACGCGATGCAATCCGCCGTCACCGCGGCGCTTCCCGATTTCAGGCGATGGATGCGCGCCAAAGCGGCCCTGCTCGGCCACACCGGCGGACTCCCGTGGTGGGATCTCGTCGCGCCGAGCCCGCAGGCGACCGACACGGTGGCCTGGGACGAGGGGCTCGACGTCGTGCGTTCCGCGTTCGGCCAGTACAGCCCCACGCTCGGCAGCCTCGTCGACCGAGCTCTCGACGAGCAGTGGATCGACGCAGCCCCACGCGACGGCAAGAGCGGTGGCGCGTTCTGCATGTCGCTCATCGGAGACCGATCGCTCGTCTTGCTGAACTGGTCAGGGTCCGCCGAGTCCACCCAAACCACCGCACACGAACTCGGCCACGCCTACCACAACACCACGCTCGCTCAACGCACGCCATTGCAACGCCGGTTGCCGATGGCGCTGGCCGAAACCGCCTCGATCTTCTGCGAGACGCTGGTGGTCGAAGCTGGGCTGGAGCGGCTGACCGACCCAGCGCACCGCGCCGAGCGCCTCGCGCTCCTCGACGTCGACCTCTCCGGGTCGAACCAGGTCGTGGTCGACATTCACTCTCGGTTCCTGTTCGAAACCGAAGTGTTCGCGCGCCGCCAGCGCCGCACGCTCAGCCCGGGCGAGTTGTGCGAGATGATGACCGAGACGCAGTCGGATGCATACGGCACCGGCCTCGACCAGTCGACGGCACATCCGTACATGTGGCTCCTGAAGCCGCACTACTACGGCTCACATTTCTACAACTGGCCGTACACCTACGGCCTGCTGTTCGGGCTCGGCCTGTTCGCCGAGTACCACGCCGACCCTGACCGATTCCGCGGCGGCTACGACACGCTCCTGTCGCGTGCGGGCATGGACACCGCCGAAGAGTTGGGCGCAGCGTTCGGCTTCGACGTCACCGACGAAGCGTTCTGGACCGCATCACTCGACGTGATCCGCCGCCGCATCGACGACTACGAAACGTTGGCCGAGGAGTTCACGATTCCTGATTGAGCGCGTCGACAGCGGCCAACGTGTCGCCGATGTCGACGAAGTCGACGGCCACGAAGTTGGGCTGTGTGTCGTGGAACGCTCGGCATTCGTTCATGCGGTTGATCAGGAACGGGTTGACGTTGACCTGCGCTGCCAGCTCGGGGCTTCCGAAGACCTGCGTCAGGAAATGGTTGACGATGAAGAGGTCGTTCGCAGTCGATCCACGATTGGGCGCACACGAGAAGTCGGTCGGCGCGCTGTTGGAGAAGTCAGTTTCAAACGCCTGTGCCCACACGTTGAGGAGGTAGGGGTAGGCCGGGTCGACGGCGCGGTCTTGCATCACGATCAACCGAGTGTCGGCATCGACGAGTTGACCGAGTGTCGGCCACGGTGTCCCGGCCGGATGGACGTACGCATGCTCGACGAGCCCGGACTCCTCGAACGCCACGTTGGTCAACTCGGTGCTCAGATAGGTCTCGATGATCAACGTCACGACGGCTCCGGGATTGGCGTCGAGAAAGTTGGCGATCTCGCCGAGACCTTCGGCCAACGCTTGCGAACCGAGTGCGCACACCGCGTGGCAGAGGTACCCCGTGTCGGGGTCGACGCCCGGCACCTCGGGGTTCCCGAGACCGTTCAGGTCGCCGGCTCGGTAGGTGTCGAGCATGAGCGCGCGCACGCCGGCGTCGAGCTGCGTAGGAACGTCCCACTCCTGGTTCGGGCCGAGCCATCCGTCAGCCGCGCTCGACATCGCGTTGTGGGTCGTTGCATACGCAAGATCGTCGTAGTTCCGGTCGCAGAGGTCGATCGACCCGTTGCAGCCGACGACCTCGTACTCGAACGGCAAGGT
>CALICC010000217.1 GCA_938049325.1 uncultured Ilumatobacter sp.
GCGACGGCGGCTGACGCGGGAGACCCGACGCTCCAGACGTCGGTGCGACGGTTGTGGACCACCGTGCCGACGGGGGAGAAGGGCTGGGAACCTTCGGGTGTCAGGTTCTCGACGGTGACGGTGAAGGTTTCGGTCTGGCGATTCCAGCGATGGTTGTCGGCATCGGCGACTGTCGGGACGATGGCAGCGGTGCTGGCGAGTGCGGCACCGGCAACGGCGAGCTTGCGGATCTTCATGAGTGTCTCCTCCATGGTGACGATTTCGTGCGTCGCCCGAGCGGTTCGAGCGACGGACTCCACTCAATGCGATCGGCTGCGAAACGCTCAACGGTGTTCGGCGAAACACGAACGAGCCGAACACGAAACCCGCCCCGGGCGGTGGTCGGACCGTCACAGCGCTGGCCGCCGCGATCGACCCGCGCCGATACACTTCGGCGCTTCGGGCGCATAGCTCAGTTGGTTAGAGCGCTGCTTTTACAAGGCAGATGTCGGGGGTTCGAATCCCTCTGCGCCCACATCTCAAGACCGTAAGTGCGTACGGTCGAACCCGGTACGTCTGAGCCCTTCGACGACGGCTCGATCGTGCCGGTTCTGCGCTCTCTGTTCGCTCGATGGTCCGTGATGTTCCGCTCGAGCCTTCGCGTTCTCGACCCCGATTCGTTTCACCGGCTGGAACGATTTGGGGTCGAGAACCGGGCTGTGAGGCCGTGGCTCGATGGTGCCGTCGGTTTCGCGCCGTGGGTCTGCCGCATGGCTGCCATGCTGCTCGGCTTGCGTGCGAAGCTGTTCGAGTGCCGTGTGACGAGGACATTCAGGAGTACTGGCGCCGGTTCTCCGACATCGTGCAGCGTGTCGACACATTGCTCGTCCGCTTACGGCCGCCCAGCGTCCGGCGATTCGTGCGCGAGCACACGGCGATCGTGCGTGAAGGCGTCTGGGACAAGATTGCTCGACATGTGTACGCCACACCGGTCGCCCGCGAGCTGGAGTGTTCGCGTGAGGATGTGCCCGTCGAATTCTGGGTTCGGTAGGGCCGGTTATGCGATCAACTCGTTGACAGCACGTCGCTTCCCGTGCTCGAGGTCGATCTTGCGAACGGTTGGGCTGATGTAAACGGCGTCGTTGCCAGACACGTCGGCTTGGTCAGCGAATAGCACCCGACCGGCTCGATGGCCCGGTTCGCTGCGGGCATCGAGCCATGCTTGGCGTCGATCGCTGTATCTTGGAACGCATGTCGAACAGCCAGACACCGTCACTGAAAGAACTCGAAGAGCAGCGAATCGCCGCAGCTGAGGCTCGTGCGAACAAGGTGGCCGGCAAGTACACCGACGAGGAGAAGGCGCTGCGCAAGGAGCGAGTGGTCAAGGCCAAGGACGCGCTGGCCCGCTCGGCCGGAACCAAGGGTGTTCAGGTTCCAGCCGCGCGCAAGGCGTTGAAGAAGTACCTGCAGAACTTGAACGACCCGAAGCAGCCTGACGACGAGCGCTTCGAAGCGTTGCTCGAGGCGCCGTTCAAAGCGCCGCCAAAGAAGCGCGAGAACTCCCGCTTCTGAGCGCTCAGGCTTGTGCGGCCTGGAACTTCTTCAAGTTGTCACGGGCCGTGGAGCGCACCTTCGACTTGAGTGGCGGTGCCCAGCCGAAGAGCTTGCCGGGCAGCCCGAGCGCCTGCGATGACCACTTCCACATGTCGAAGTGGTCTCGGTGGTCAACGATCTTGCCGTCGCGAAAGGTCATCGTTGCTTCGATGTCGTTGCGCACCTTGTTGCCGGTCGCGGTGAACGTGTAGGTGGCGATCCAGTTGGCGCGGACCACGTTGTCGCTCGACTCCAAGATGTGGTGTTCGAGTGCGAGGTCGGTATCGCTCGAACACAACATCCGCCACATGTCGCCCGCGTCGCGACCGCGGAGTTCTCCGAACGCCGGGTCCTCGAACACGATGTCGTCGGCGTAGCACGCGGCCATCGCGTCACCGTCTCGCGCTGCCAGGCTCGAATAGAACGTGTTGACGATGTCGGTGCTCATGCTCTGACTGTACGCGCGTCGGAAACGTGTTGCCGCCCGGGGAGCGCTGACGGCGGACGGTCGTGGAAGACTTGGCGATGCCGCCCGACCGTGGCGCGTCAACACGAGGAGACAGACATGGCCGACGACCAACAACCGAACGCGGAGAAGATGGAGCGCGGGATCGGACTCGCCATGCAGCTCTTTGCCGGGTTGGAAGGCCCTCGCCCTGCAATGCCGTCAGAGCTGGAGCGCCATACCTTCGAGCACCTGTTCGGCGACGTGTGGCAAGGCCCGGAGCTCGAGCTGCAGGAACGATCACTCATCACGTGCACGGTGCTCGTCGCGCTGGCGCGCGAGAGCGAACAGGAGCTGCACTTCCGCGCCGCGCGCAACCTCGGGATCGAACGGTCGAAGCTCGAGGCGATGATCACCCATGTGGCGCACTACGCCGGATGGCCCGTTGCGGTGAGCGCGGCGCGCGTCCTCGACGCTGTCTGGGCTGAGATGGATGCCTCTGAGGCTTGACGGGCAACGGTAGTCGTTCGTCGGTCAGCTGATGCCGAGGACGACGATCCGCGTTGGTTCGTCGGTCCAGAGGTTGTCAGAGGTGAGCACAAGCGAGGGCCGACCATCGGGCAGGATCGGCCCTGCTGTCAAGCTCGTCAGCGCGTCGAGTGGATCCCCCTCGTTGGTCACGCTGATCGGGATCTTCTCGACGACGACGCTGGGACGCTGCGGCTGCGGCACGGAACCCTCGTCCAGCTTCACGCGGTACAGCAAGAAGTCGACGCCGCCGGAGCTCGGCGTCGCTTCGAGCACGACCAATGAGTCGTCTCCCAGCGTCGTCATGTCCACGATCAGGCTCTGGGTCGTCGGATCGCCAGCCAGAACGTCATCGGGCACCGCGTTGAGTGGGTATCCCCACTCTGAGGTGATCGTGCCGCTCGTGTCGTCGAACGCCGCGAGTCGGGCCAACTGGCGCTGACCTGGCGCATCGGGGACGAAGTCCTGCAGCAGTTGCGCCTCGATCGCGAGGACCACCTCACCGGGGGCTCCAGGGCGTCGGTCGATTCCGTGCGGTCCGCGGCGAGGCGTGAAACCAGACGTCTGCTCCGTGTTTGGTAGATACCACGCGGGCAGACGGAGTTCGGACATGAACTGTCCGGCCGCGTCGAAGCGGTGCACGAACGGGCTTCCCGTGCTGCCGAGCTCCCCGCTACCTTCCGAGACCAGGAAGAAGCTGCCGTCGGCGAGCGCCACCATCCCCTCGGCGTCCAGTTCGTATCCGTACGGCGACCCGTCGCCGCCGATCAGTGTGGCGCCTTGGCCCGAGGCGACATCGAGCGTTGTGTCAGCGCCCGTGAACGGGATGTCGAACACCGCCGGAGCAGCGAGAGACGGAATGGCATCGCGTATTTCAGGCGGCGCCGGTTCCCTGACAGCAAACATGGACCCGCTCGTCGGGTCGAACGAGATCGCGTCGACGGCTCGGAACGCGACGCCGTTCGCTTCCGTCGCGACGGGTACCTCCGTCTCGAAGACCACAGCGGCGGTGAGCGGCCCACTCGGGATCACGACGGTGGGGGGTGGCGGGACAACGGTGCTGGTCGGTGAGGCCGTGGTCGCTGGCGTGGTCGTCTCGGTGGCGGTGGTCGGGGCCGGATCAGTGGATGGCGCCGGGTCTGACGTCGGCGGCGTCGTCGCCTCGACCTCGGTCGACTCGGGAGCGGCTGTTGGTACAGCACTGTCGGCCACCGAACCGCGTGCGGGTTCGGTCGCCACAGGTGTGGAGCCTCCGTCGTCGCTCATCGCGAAGACCACGCCAGCCACCACCATCGCGATCACCACGAACACGGTCGGGATGATCCATCTGAGGGCCCGATAGTCGTCGGCGGGCGGTTGCGGTGGCACCGCTGCGGGTGGCGGGCTGCGGTCCGGGATGATGGCCGTGTCGGTCGACGACGCGCTCGCCGTGACGGCTGGCGCCAGAGCGGTTGCCGCAAGCGGCTCATGCGCTGGTTGCGGCGCCGGTTGTGGCGCGACACTGGGCGCTCCAGATCTGCCAGCCCCAGAGACCGGCCCGGTCACTCCGCCCGAACCCGGGTCGTTCGTCGGGGACGTGGCCGACGGGCCGACGACGACCATGTCGGTCGCCGCACGACCCAGCGCGACCTGAGCAGCCTGGAGGGCATGGCCCATGGCGTCGGCAGCGTCGTAGCGATGTGACGGATCCTTGGCCATCGCCCGCTCGATGACGGCCGCCAACTCCATTGGCACACCTTGCTCTTGCAGGTTCGGAATCGGGTCGGTCATCACGCGACGAATGAGGGGAATCAAACCCTCGTCGGTCTTCCTGACGAACGCTGCCCGGCCAGCAGCGGCCTCGTAGAGCGTCGATCCCAGCGAGTAGACGTCGGCTTGCACGGTCGGTGACCGGCCGTCGAGAATCTCCGGCGCTGCGTGAGTTACCGACGCTGTGATGAGTCCCGACTGCGTCTCGTGTCCGCCCTGCAGTCGTGCAATGCCGAAGTCGCTCAACTGCACACCGAAGTCGGACCGCAACACGTTGGCTGGCTTGATGTCGCGGTGGACCACGCCGGACCGGTGCGCGGTTTCGAGCGCCCCAGCGAGACGGATGCCGACGTCGGCGACGGACTCCCAGGGCAGCGGTCCTGCGCGGAGCTGATCGCCGAGCGTGCCGCCAGCGGCATACGCCATGACGAGATACGGACGCTCGTCAGTCGTGAAACCGGCGTCGTACAGGGTGACGATGCCTGGGTGGCCTGACAGCGCCCCCATTGCCTTGCACTCCCGCTCGAACCGGCGACGATCCTCGGAGTCGAGTCCGGACTGCTGCAGAACCTTGACTGCAACGTCACGCTGGAACGCGGGCTGGCGCCCGCGGTAGACGGTTGCGAAGCCACCGCGGCCCACGATTTCGAGTCCCTCGATTCCGCTGATCCGAGGGAGGTCTGGATGATCCGCCACGCTCGAATCGTAGGCGAGGAGCCACTCAGAACATGGATGATTGACCGAGCGGGTCGTCGAGCGGCCGGAGTCCGCTCATCCGGGCCGAAACCGCCTCGTGAAACGAGCGCGCCAGGCCGGGAGAGTCGAGATTGTCGGGCTGGTGGACGAACACGAACGGTTGGCGTCCGTCGATGAGCCACTCGACGATCTGGGGGACCCACGCAAGCAGCCCGTCGAGGGTCCCGGCAGCCGAGTCCTCGCCGATCACGCGGACGATCGGTCGTTCGCCGGGAACAGCCGTGAGGACCGGCAGGTCGGGCTTGGTGCGGCGCTCTTCCAGGGCGGCGTCGGAACGCGGGCTCGCGGCGTACAGCGGGCGGCTGTCGAGGATGACGCGACCGACACGTCGGGTGGCGCACAGATCGTCGATCCGCCGGTGAGCATCGGAACCGTCGAAGAACGACCGGTGGCGCAACTCGAGCGCCCAATCGAAGTTGTCGGGAAGACGCCTGATGAACGCTTCGAGTGCGTCGATCGACTCTGGCCCGAACGATCGAGGGAGCTGCACTTGGACCGGGCCGAGTCGGCCGGCGAGCGGGGTGATGGCGTCGAGGAAGCTTCGTACTTCGGTCGCAACGTCGCGCAAACGTTTGTCGTGAGTGATCGTGCGCGGCAGCTTGAACGCGAACCGGAAGTCGTCGTGGGTCTGTTCGAGCCACCGCTCGATCGTCCCAGGTGACGGCTCGGCATAGAAGCTGGTGTTGCCCTCGACCGCGTTGCACCAGCGCGAGTAGAGCGCGAGCTCCGATCCGGGCTTCGTCCCGGCGGGGTAGAAGCGGCCGACCCATGGCCGATGCGCCCACATGGGGCATCCGACACGCAAGACCAGATCGTCTCCGGAGTGCACGAGACTCGTCTCCAGCGATTTGTCAGCTCGTCGGGAGCTGATCGCGATAGGTCGCGAGGTCGAAATAGTCACGCCAGAGCACGATGTTGCCGTCGGTGAGTTCGAACACGCCGGTGACCGGAACTTCAAGCCATCCAAACGGCATCTCGAATCGATCGAGCCGCTCGTTGAACACGACGTTGCCGTTGGCTGCTTGGCGATGGACGACCCACTCGACCGTCGAACACGACATGATCATCGGCTCGAGGATGGCGCGTATTTCGGTTGGGCCGAACACCTTGCCCATCGGGACGTTGTCGTACTCGCACTCGTCGTGCAGGAATGCGATGGCGGTGTCGAGGTCTTTGCGCTCGATTGCTTCGATGAAGCTGGTGACAGTCTGCTCGGGCGTCATGAGTCGCGACGCTAGTGCCAGTGACGCCACTGGAAAGACGTTGACCTAGCGTCGCCGTGATGGGAGATCGTCTTGCCGGCAAGGTTGCTGTGATCGTCGGAGGTGGGACCGGGTTCGGCCTCGCGTGCGCCGAGCGATTTGTCGACGAAGGAGCAACGGTCGTGGTTGCCGGGCGTCGTGCCGACGTGGTGGACGTCGTGGCGGCGCGGCTTGGTGGCACGAGTACGACCTGCGACGTGACCGACGATGCGAGTGTGCAAAATCTGGTTGCGCACACCCTGGAACATCACGAACGCATCGATGTGGCGATCAGCTTTGCCGGGTACGCAGATTCGTCGTCGCTGCGAGACCTCACCCCCGAGCAACTTCGCACGATGGTCGACGTGCAGCTCGTTGGGGCGATGTTCTTCATGCGCCACATGGCAAACGCGATGGCTGACAATGGCGGCGGTTCGCTCATCAACATCTCGTCGACGACGGCGCACAATCCCGTCGTCGGTCACATCGCGTATGCCGCGGCCAAGGCGGGGGTCGAATACGCAACCAGCGTGGCTGCACTCGAATACGGGCCGCAACAGGTACGAGTCAACTGCATCGCTCCCCACCTCATCGAGACCGACATGACCAAGGACATCTTCGCGATGAAGTTGCCGATCGAGGCAATGCGGCTCCAGACACCGATGGGGCGCATGGGCAGTGTCGACGACGTCGCGAACTGCGCACTGTGGCTGGCCAGCGACGAGGCGGGCTACGTCAGTGGCCAGGTGATCCTGATCGACGGCGCGAACAGCACGCAGAAATTGCCGACAGCGACCGACTACGCGATGTTGGCTGCAACCGAGCCCCACCTTCTCGAGTAGCGCATCAACGTCGATCAACGCCCGCCGCGGGCAGCGGTGATGTGTTCGGTGATGAGCTCGAGCCAGACGTCCGGACGTTCGAGCTGCGGGCTGTGCGCCGCTCCCGCGATGATCTCCAGTCGGGCCCCATCGATGGCATCGTGCATGGTGCGAGCAGGCTCGATGAACGCTTCGTCCTGCTCGCCCACGATGACGAGCGTCGGGCACGCGATCGCCGTCAGTTGATCCACGACGTCGTCGAAGATGTTCGCGCCAAGCGTCGCAAAGGCTTCGGGGTCCATCGCGTCCATCTTCGCCTGGATCCGGTCCCAATAGCGGTCGAATCCCATCGCTTCGACCAACTCGGCGAGTGCCGGCGGTTGTTGGCCGTTCCCGCTCGCAGCATGCGCACGCATCGCCCGGGCGATCGCTCCGGTACCGTGTTCGCGGGCGGTTGCCGATGTCGACTCGAGCAGCGCCGGCGGCATGAGGTGTAGCTCGGTCGCAGCGGTGTCCATGAGGACGAGTGACCGCAACCGGTGCGGCTGCTGAACAGCCAACCGCAGCGCAACGGCGCCACCCATGGAGTGACCGAGCAGGTCGACTCGATCGAGGCCGAGTTCGTCGAGGAAGCCACGGAGGTCGTCGGCGAGCTGGGTGATCGTGTAGCCGTCAGGCGTTCCGGTATTCGTCGACCCACCGTGCCCACGCAGATCGACGGCGAGTGTGCGACCGAGCTCGGCGAGCGCAGGAAGCTGTTCGCTCCAATCGTCGCGCGATCCGGTGAAGCCGTGGACGAGGACGAACACGTCGTCGCCGCGCCCGACGTCGTCGTACTCCACTTCGACATCGCCGACTCGGCAGCGAACCACGCTCATCGAAACGATCCGTCCCAACCAGGCCACCCCGGACTCGAAGGAACGAGCGGAGCTGGAGTGTCGGGGAGCTGCGCCGACGGAGGCCAGGCAACCGGCGTCGCATCGGACGCAATCACGGCGCCCGGTTCGATGTCGGCCCGGTCGACGCTCTGGTGTCGTTGGTTCGTCGACGTGCGATGGGAGCCGTCGGCGAAGAAGATAACCGTGTGGACCCGACGGGTCCGGTCGGTTTGATTCGCTGCAGCACCGTGCATGGTCAGACCGTGGTGGAAGGCAACGGAGCCCGCGGCGACGTCGATGGACTCCGGTGGGGTGCCTCGTGTCAACGACTCGTCGTCCAGGTCGAATCCCGTCCCGAAGAAGATGTCGGAGAATTCGCGGACACCGAACCGGTGGCTTCCAGGCACATAGTGCATCGCGCCGATCGAGCGGTCGACGTCCTGAAACGGGATCCAGGCCGTGACGGTGTTCGTTTCCTCGATCGGCCAGTACGGCTGGTCTTGGTGGGCGTCGGTGTGGCGCCCTCCCGGCTGCTTGTAGAGCGCCTGGTCGTGCCAGACGCGAACCGAAGCCACATCGAGCAGCCGCGCGGCGGCTTCCGCGATGCGAGGGTGGAACGTCAGCGGCGCGACGTCGCGGTGGTCCTCCCACAGATTGATGCACTGCTGGAACGACTGCTCGTAGCGTGACTTCTGGGCGAGCGTCCGCGAGTCGTGCGCCTGCCTGTGCGCGACCGCGGCGTCCACGGCGGCGCCGTACTGCTCGATCTCCGTGCTGTCGAGTAGGTCGGGGACGACGACGTAGCCGTTCGTGCGGAACGCTGCGCGGAGTTCGTCGGTGGCGGCGTGAATGGCGGAACCCACGGTCCGGACGCTAGTTGCCGCACGAGCTTGGCTACGTTGCGGAGGTGCGCAGCGAGATGTTGACATCAGCCCGATGACCGAGCATCCGGTGTCGGGCGCAGGCTCCGAACGCGATGGAGAGCCGGTGAGCTTGATCGACGGGATCGCGACGACGCGTACCATCCGCCGGTACACCGACGAGCCGGTTCCGACTCGGGCGCTGCGCGACATTCTCTTCGCTGCGACTCGCGCTCCCAGCGGATCGAACCGGCAGCTGTTCCGAATGATCGTGCTGACCGACGGACCGAATGCCGTCGCGGCGAAGCGCCTGATCGGCGAATCCGCGCGTGGGATGTGGGCGGCGAAACGCCGAAACGATTCCTACGACGTCGGCTCTGGGATCGAACAATCGTCGCCCAAGGCACGCATGGCGCGCACGATGCAGCGTTACGTCGACGAGTTCGACAGCGTTCCCGTGCTGATTCTTCCGTGCTTGATCCGGCACCGGGCGCCCACGCCGACAGAGGGAGCATCGATCTACCCGGCATGTCAGAACCTGCTGCTCGCTGCAAGAGCGCTCGGCTACGGGGGTGCGTTTGCAGCGTGGCAGGCGCCGGTCGAAGACGAACTGCGCGAACTGCTCGGGATTCCCCTCGACGTGTTCATTGCCGGAACCATCACGCTCGGGAAGCCGGAAGGGGCACACGGCCCGGTTCGTCGTCGCCCGATGTCGGAGCTCGTGTTCGAAGAGACGTGGGACAACAGCCCGACGTGGGCAGTCGATCCTCCGGGAACGAAACACACCTCGGCGGGGCCGCCCCGACGCACATAACCGGTCGTTCGGAATCGGGCTCGGATGCCTACGCTCACGAGGTGACTGAGCGCGAAGGTTTGTTGTCGCCGCGCTATCGGACGCTGTCGTTTGCGATCTACACGACCATCGCCCTCGTCGCCTTTGAAGGAACCTCGGTTGCAGCGGCGCTGCCCGAACTCGCGGCCGACCTCGGCAGTGTCGATCTACTGCCATGGGTGGTGACGAGCTTCTTGTTCGCGACAGGTCTCAGCACGGTGGTGTCGGGAGCGCTGGTCGACGCGCTGGGTTCGCGACGCCTGTTCGTATGGTCGGCAGTCGTGTTCTCGTGCACCGGATTCGCCGCCGGACTCGTCGGCAATCTCCCCACATTGATCGTCATGCGGTTGCTGCAAGGCTCCGCATCGGGCGTGCTGTTCGCCGCGACCATCGCCGCGGTGAACCTCGGCTTTCCCAGCGAGCTCACCGGCCGTGCCTTCGCCGCCAACGCGACGATCTGGGGGTTGATGGGTGCGGCGTCGCCCGCGATCGCGGCAGCGCTGCTCTCCGTGGCCAGTTGGCGGTGGATCTTCTTCATCAACCTGCCGCTCGGCATGCTGGCGCTTGCTGCGGGCCGAAACCGGATGCCCGAACGACAACCCGGAGCTGAGCCGCCGTCGATCGACTGGCGCGGAGCCGCACTGGCTGCCGTGTTCACCGGCGCCTCGATTGCTGCGATCAGCTCGCTGAGCTGGCGATCGATTGTCTTCGGCCTGCTGTGTGTGTCGGCACTGGTCGTGTACGGCCTCCATGCCCGACGCGCCGCGCGGCCTGTCGTGAGTTTGCAACACATCGCGGCACAGCCGTATCGGAGCCTCGCGTTGGTGCCATCGCTGATGTTGGCTGCAGCCTTCACGACGAACATCTACGTCACGGTCTATGTGGCTGCAGGGCGAGGTTGGTCGAGCGGTGGCGCCGCGTGGTCAGTGATCTACTTCACGGTCGGGTGGACGATCGGCGCGAACATCTCGTCTCGATTGCTCGACCAGCGTCGCGTCGACACGGTGATGGCAATCGGGCTCGGGGTCGGATCGATCGGCCTCGCGGTCGTCTGCATCGGTGTGGTTCCGAACGGGCCGCTCGCGATCGTCTTTGCCGGGCTGACACTGCTCGGCGTTGGCATCGGGCTCACGACCAACGCAACGCTGCACATGCTGCGAGCCGAAACGCCCGCCGCCGTGATCGGACGAGCGAGCGCCGCCAATCAGTTCGCGCGCAGCCAGGGGTTCGTCCTCGGCGCTGCTGCCGGTGGAGCGATTCTGCTGCTCGTGGTCGAACGGCGCATCGGCTCGGTCGAGGCAGTTCGATCGCTGCTGGCCGGTGAAGAAACGATCGCCGGAGCAGAGGTCGCCGAAGCGGTGCGTGTGGGTTATGGCGTCGTCGCGATCGTGTCGCTTGCGGTGATCCTGCTCGCAATCTTGCCGATGGTTTCGCTCGTGCGTGACCGGCGCTGATGGTTGTTCGCTGCTGAGCGTCAGGAGGACGTGAGATGGGCCCCGTTCGACCGGTCGAGCGAGTTGTCGATTTGAGCGCTCATGCCGGCGATCGGTCCACCCGGCGTGAGCAAGACGAGGTTGGAGGGACCCGGCTCGTGCACCACGGCGTTGAGGCGACCGCCGCCTCCCGGCACAGCGACCACGAACACGCTGGGGCCAGATCGTTGTGGGGCGATGCGGCTGACGTCGGCCGCCCACCATGCAAGATCGGCATGGCGGATCGCGTCGGGGGCAAGCGACTGTCGGAGCTCGAGTCCGAGTCGCTCGAGCACGGGAACTCGGGTGCGCCGACCGCAACGAGCTCGCTGAAGAGGCGGTGGAACAATCGAACGACGCGCCGTGAGTTCGTTGATCGCGACGGCACCGGCGACCAGCCCGGCGGTGACCGCTGACGTCGCGGTGATCTGCGCGCTGACGAAACGGCCATCGATGACGGCGCCGGCGGCGATGATCGGCCACGTTCCGCACATCAGCACAGCACGCACCACCGTGACCCGGCGAGTCTGAGCACGACCTCGGCCGCCGAAGCATCCGCATGCCAGTTGGCGACGAAACGCGCGGACGTTGATCGTCAAGAAGCTCAGCGCAGCGAGCCCGTACACGACGGCGGCAAGCGGGGAGGTAGGCGCGACGAGGAGAACACAGGCCACGACTCCCTCCAGCAGCACGACGGCGGTGATCACTCTGCGAATCAAGCGGGACGGTCGGCGTCGCAGCCGTGGGAAGAACCGAAGCAGTGCCTCTCGACTTGCTGCGGCATCCACCGCCTTTGACCAGGCCGCGACGATGAGCACGACCGAGAGACCCAGTGCAACGCCTCGGCTGAGCTGTTCGAGCATTGGTCAGAACTCGCTGGCGCAATCGGCGATCGCTGAGAACGCCTGTGCGAATCCGGAGTCACCGAGACGCCGGACTGCGTCGACCACGTTGTCGTCGACGCCATTCGTGACGATCGCGGATATCCAAGCACGGACTGCGACGTTCGAGTCGCTCACGATGTCCCCGAAGATGGCATGGACGGTCGGCTCTTGCGACTGGAACCATTCGGCCAGTTCGATGACGGCCGCGATGGTCGGCTCGTCCCAGTCGTCGGCCACAGGTCCGAGCGTGCTGCGGACGCAGTCTGAGAAGTCGTGCATTGCCATGTGTCTGCTCCCGTGTTGTGTGGTCGCATGTCGGGCGGTCTCATGCTTGGCTCTGATCGGCGATCTCGAGGCAGTGCAGACACCAATCGAGCAATGTCGACACCGGCCATCCGGCGTTGTTGTCGAAGTCGGCCATGAGATCGGCGAGGCCGGGTGCGACGTTGTTGTTGACGAGGTGCACCGCGACGGGTTCGCCGGTTTGTGCTGCGGCGTCGAACGCCGCCTGGGTGCGGTCGTCCAGACCGTCGAACCACGACTTGACGTAGCGCACCGCGTCACTGAAGTAGCCAGCGTCGGCGATGCCGGTTTCATCGAGTCGGATCTGGGCATCGGCCATGCAGCTCGTGAACTGCTCCGCAAACTGTTGATCAAGACTCATCGTGCCTCCTCGTCGAACCAATGGTCGGCGCAAAACGCTCGTGCCGCATTGGGCAAACGGGCACCCGAAGGGGCAGATCCGATGGTCATTTCGGCCCTAGTCGACCTCGTAGAAGCTGCCGTCGCCCCAGATCTCGAAGCGTTGATCGATGTCAGCCGTGCTGTCGAGGCCGATGAGCGTTCCCACGACTGCTGCCGGGAGGCAGGCAATCGGTGCTCGAGACGTTCCAACGTTGAGCGGGACCGACGCAACGAGTCGCAAGTTGAGGTCGAACGCGCTATCGACGACGAGATCGTCGAGCTCGATCCACGCTCGCCGAACGAACGCTCCGCCCTCTTGGAACGTGCTCGCGAAGAGCCAGTAGAGCTGGATGACGACGTCTGCGACCGTGCGACCGCAATGGTCCTCGACGCGGAAGCGCCATCGCATCCTGTTGGGCGGGACCGGACTACGCGCTGGTCGATGATGCGCCACGTTGGGAATCGCGCTCGACCAGCACCGGTCGAGATCCGGAGACGGACGGCTGTGGTCGATCACTCGCCAGCGTGTCGCGGCGGGATTCACGATGTGCACAACAGCGGTGGGGTCCGAGCCGACGGGACCGTCGGCGGTCGAGAAATCGCGGGCGACAGACGCGATCTCCCGAACGTTTGCGAGAGAGATCGCATGTTCCTCGATCGCGAACTGCGAAGCCAGAGGTTCGGGGCCGACAGATGCACCCCGCCAGCTGTGTTGCTGCGATTTCTGGCGTGCGAGGGTCATCGTGCTCATCGCTGAACGAGGAACTCGATCTCGGAGAGTCCCAGCTCGTCGCCGCCCAGCGAGTTATAGCTGTCGTCGATGTGGATCTCGACTTCGCGCACTCCGCCGCCGTTGCTGATCTCGTATTGCTCCGGCGTCGGCACATCGAGCACGGTCAAGTCGAACGACTGCCCTGTGTCGAAGACGAAGTGGATGTCCTTGACGCGCCTGAACTCCTTGAAGCGCTCGGCCGACCCGTTCCAGAGTTGAATTCTCGCGAGGTCGATCGGCTCGTCGAATCTCACGACCAGGGTGGGCTCGTCGTCATCTCCGCTGGCGATCCAGCTCGTCAGAGTATTGCTGTCGATGGCGAACGTGGCGGGTCGTCCGTCGACCTCCGAAGTCGCCGACACGTCGATCGGCGAGACCGGGGCGTAGGACTTGCGAATCCGGGAGAAGAGATCGTCCCGAACAGCGGCGGCGCGATCGGTGACCTTCTCTCGGATGTCCGGTGAGAACCCGAACAGCAGCCCGGCGACCAGGAGCGCAGCTGCGGCGATGGGGCGAAGCTTCGCAAAGACACGCATGAACGCCGCTCCGAACCCACCTCCGGCCTTCTTCTGCTTCCCGTCCTTGGACGTCCACGGTCGTTCGCCCGCAGCCAGCGTTCGCTGTCGGCGCTTCGGAATCCACCGCTTCCACCACGGCGTCTTCGCGACGGTCGCGGAGCTCAGGGTGACTCCGCAGCGACGACAGAAGCTCCGGCCGGGCGGGTTGCCCTCGCCACAGTCACCACAGATCAGGTCGCCGGGGAGGATCTTGTGGCTCGGTGGCTGCTTGGGAGTCGCCCGAGGTTGTGAGGCTTTGGCCGGCTTGACGGGCTGAACAGCCGTCGGCGTTGCGACGGTCGGCTCGGCGGTCGGTGCGACAGCTGACTCCGTCGGGGCTGGTTTCGAGGGAGGTTTGGGGGCCGACTTCGCCACCGTCTTGGGTCGTGCCGGTGGAGGCTTGGGTGCTGCGGTCGCTCCGTCGGCCACCAATGCCGCTGCGGCGGCTTGACGAGCAGCGGCGTCATCGATGTCATCGGGGACCGCCGGACGAGGAATCGACGGCGGCGTGGCGTCGTCATCGAGCTTCGGCGACGTCGGTCGAGCCGGTGGCTTCGGTGGTCCGCCTGGTCGTTCTGGTGGGGTGGGTGCGGAGCCGGGGCGTGCGGGTGGTTTGGGTGGCCCTCCCGGTCGCGCTGGTGGTTTTGGTGGTCCGCCTGGTCGTGCCGGTGGGGTGGGGGCGGAGCCTGGTCGCGCTGGTGGCTTCGGTGGTCCGCCTGGTCGTGCTGGGGGTTTGGGCGCGCCGCCGGGTTTTGGTGGTCCGCCTGGTCGAGGCGGTGCGCCGGGGCGTGGTGGTCCGCCAGCTGCGGGTGCACCTTCAT
Organism: uncultured Ilumatobacter sp.; assembly: GCA_938049325.1. GTDB lineage: Bacteria > Actinomycetota > Acidimicrobiia > Acidimicrobiales > Ilumatobacteraceae > Ilumatobacter_A. Next base: position 14,873 of record CALICC010000217.1, read on the forward strand.
CGTCCTCGATCTCGTTCTCGCCGGGTGCGTGGACGTCGAGCGACAGCACGGTCTGGACTCGACTGAGGAGTGAGCGTTTCGGAGCATCCTCCTCGTCTTCCTCGACTGGGGCAGCGTCTGGGACGTCGGCCTCTCCGGTCCACTCGAGGAACCCACCGCACGACCCGCAGAACGAGTCGTCGTCGAGGTTCTGGAAGCTGCACACCGTGCACGTGATCATGATCGTTGCTCCGTCGCGTCGTGGTCGGAATCGGAGATCTCGCGCAGCTCGATGTCGACCGGGAGATGTGCGGGCAGCGCGTTGCGAATCAACTCCTGGAGCCCGGCCCAGTTCACTGCGTCGCCGTCGGCGACGTCCACGACGACGCGTACGGTTCGATCGCGGTCGTCGGGAGAGGAGGTGTAGTTCTGGCCGGGAATCGCTGACGTGTGCGTCGCTCCCGGGTCTTCGATGTGGACCACGCCGTCGGTGTAGAGCTCGATCTCACGCCGCAGCCCGGCGGCCGTCGACCGCTTTGCGAACATGTCGGCTGCCGCACCCACGACGCGTCGGCTGCGGTCGGTGGACCAGTCTTCCTCCAGGTGGAGACCAACCCAGTCTCCGAGCCACTCGAGGAAGTCGGGAGGGCACACGGCCGGGTCGATGTATGCGTCGAGGCAGTCGATCGCAGCAACCGCGGGCGCAACGACGTGGTCGAGACCTGCCGTGAAGTCGATGGTGAACTGTTCGTCGCGGTAGATGCCCGGCAACTGATCGATGATCGGTTGCCGGATCGGCATGCCCGGAGCAAGTCCGCGGCTCACGGCGAGATCACCTGGACTTGGTGTTCGTAGGAGAACACGAGGCTGTTCGGATCGAGTTCGACGCGTGTGGTGACTGGACCTCGATCGCCGGTGACCGGATTGGCGCCGAAGAGGCGGACGTCGTCGACGACGTCCACGCCGGCAACGGCCTGCAACACGCCGAACGCATCACCGGCCTGGACCGGACGGCCCCACGGCCACCCTTTGCCATCGGGGCCGCCCACGAGCGGATCGAAGTACCGGTGCAGTGCTCCGACAGCATCGCGGTGCACACGGTCCGGATCGGCACGTGAGGTCGAACGAAGACGAGCAACGACCGTGATGCCTTGATAGCGCGGCGGTTCGATGTTGACCGTCGAGCCGATGATGCGGCACGATTCGAGCCGCTCGCCGATTGCGTCGAGCGTCGACGGGCTGGGCAGTAGGTCCTCGAATTGCAGTCGCCCGTCGTTGTGGGCGGCGGCGGGCACGATGCACACCGTGACGTGTCCGGCGTCCGTCGCCGATGTGGCGGGAAGACAGACCACGCGAGCGATCTCGGGAGCGGCTTCGCGAGTGATGAGCTCAAAGTCTTCCGCCGTCACGGCTCGACTGCGCGTGCGCAGCATCAAGGGACCGCGAGTTCGAGCTTCGTCGACCGATTCGGCGTCGACGCCGCCTGATGCCGACTCGCGATTCGTCACGGACTTCACGAACGGGATCGACGACTTGAGCGTTCGGATGGCTCCTCGAGCGACATTGCCGCGTCGCCCGCCGCCGACCGCGTGGTCGCTGATCTGGATCGTCGCGCGTTGCGGGGGAATCGCGCCGTACGAGCGAATGGAGCCGTCCGCGAGGCGCACGGTCGGCGCGAATTCGATCTCGCCCGCTGCCTTGTCGACGACGACAACGAGGTCGTCGGGGCCGCAGTCGATGAATTCGTCGACCACCCTCCACTGCACCCAGCCGTCGTCGCTACTGGTCTCGACGACCGGCGTGATTCCGATGTCGACGATCGGTCCACTCGGAATCCGGTGACGCTGGCCGGGCTGGCCCGTTGACTCGCCGATGCGTTCGGCCCCTTCCTGGGAGGCGTGGGCCGACACCACGGTGCCGCCGACCGTCATTGCTTCGAGACCGTGGATGGCCGGAGACGAGCTGTAGCGCGGCTGGTCGTCGCGAGCTTCGGTCACCCGAGCGCGGATCCAACCGGCACGCTCACCGTCGACCGCCGTTGCTTCGTGATGGGCCGGCAGGTGCAGCACGATGTCGCCGTTGCGGTTGAGTCCGCCGGTTTCGTCTTTGTCGACATCGCAGGTGACCCAGTCGGCCCCGTCCCAGGCTTCCCATTCCAACGGAGGATCGGTGGGGTCGACGCCGACGCCGTCGATCTCACAGCGCACGCGGAGTGCGATCGCACACCCGGGAGCCGCCTGGTCGAGTCCGACATACATTGCATCGCCGGGTTGGGGCACCTCGCTGAAGGCTGCAAATTCGTTGTTGACCGACAACTGCTCGGTGCGGTTGCGAGTTCCGTTCTGGTCGTGACCGGCGGTGGCGACCGACTGCAGCTCGGTCGGCACGATCGCCAACTCGGCCAGCGTGCTGAACACCACCGGGTCGTCGAGGTCCCCGCGCAGTGTGGCCGATCGGGTGCCGACGGGAATCGTGAGTGTGGTCGTCGCGGGAGCGGAGAGCCAGAAGGTGACGTCGACACGCGCGGCGGTCGGAGGAAAGAGTCGGACTCCGATCAGCTCGAGAAACTTGATGTACAGCCGGTCGGGCACCCGATTCAGGCGATACAGCATTTGGTCGGTCATGTACGCGAACGTCTCGATCAGCGTCACGCCGGGATCGGACACGTTGTGGTCGGTCCAGGTCGGGCAGCGGTCCATCACCATGCGCTTGGCATCGTCGACCAGGTCTTGAAAGCGTCGGTCGTCGAGATTGGGGGCAGCGATGCTCATCAGTAGTCACTTCCGTCGTCAGGGATTGTGTAAAAGGGAAAGACAAGATTTCGTTGGTCGTTGGTGTGCTTGATCACGTACACGATTTCGAGGTTCAGGCGATTGCGTTGATCGGGATCGGGCGTGACGATCACCTGCTCCACGTCGACGCGTGGTTCCCACTGCTGCACGGCGCTCTTGACCTCGATCGCGAGTTCGTTGGCCGTCGAGTTGTCGGCGGGTCGGAAGACGAAGTCGCGTAGGCGGCACCCGAACCGCGGGCGCATCGGCCGTTCGCCGGGATACGTCATCACGATGATCTTGATGGCCTGTTCGAGCTCGGTGGTGTGCGTGACGAGCGCGATGCCGCCGCCGGAGCTGGCCGCGGGCGGGAAGGCCCAACCGGTGCCGACGAAGTCGTGAGTGGTGTCAACGGTCATGCGTTCCTCAGTTCAACTTCACCTGGGTGCCGGACAGCTCGACCATGCCGGCGCCGCCGTCGATCTTCACGCCGGCGCCACCCTTGAGGGTGAGGTTGCCGGGTGCGGCTGCGTCGACGGTGATGTTTCCGTCGCTCTTGATGTCGAGCGTGCCGCCGGCCCCGGACTGTTGGATGGTCACGTTCCCACCGGCGCCGTTCTGTTTGATCTCGATGGTCGCAGCTGGCCCCGCCGAGTCGCAGAGGATGGTGAGCTTCTTGTTCACGTCGTCCATGACCAAGGTGATCTTGTCGTCGCCGGTACCGACCGTGATTCCGGAGGTGGTGGGAGGCGAACTTCCCATCCCGTCGTCGTCGATGATGATCTTGTTGCCGAGTCGACTGACCAAGCCACGTTTGACGACTTGCCCGCCTGGCGTACCTTGCTTCACCACGTCGCCGCCGAGGTCGATCTCGGTCTTGCCGTTACCCAGGCCACCGAGAACGTACGCCCGACGCACGTCGCCGAACTCGAACCCGACCAGCACTTCGTCCTCGACTTCGGGCATCGCCATGAGTCCGTACGTCGGCCCGAGGCCAGGCATCACGACGCGAGCCCAGTCGGTTTCGAAGTCGGGGCCGAGCCAGGGGAGGGCGACCTTGACCCGGTACATGCCGTCCTCGTCGAGGTTGTTGGTGACCACACCGGGCACCAGCCCGTCGATCAGGCCGCGCTGTCGACGGTTCACATTGCCCGCCGTCATCAGCCCGTGCAGCGAGCGGTCGTGGCGACCGCTGACCTCGAACTGAACGTTGTAACCCTCGCTGACCTCGAAGTGATGCCGGGCAGCCGTGACGAACCAGTCACCGCAGAAGCGCGACGGAACGTCGTCGATGGTGACCGTGGCGCCGGCGATCACCCCGCTGGCGGACTTTGCGCTTCCCTCGGCTTCAGCGAATGTGCTGGCCGCATGTTCCGCTGCGCCAGCCGCAACGGCGTCAGCGGCACCCTGTGCCGTCGACCCCCACGCCAGTGGGCGGTTGACGATCGCATACGCGTTGGTGCTCGCTGGTGGAACCCCACCGGGAGCGGCGACCTGGGGGATCTCGGGGACCAATCCTGCGTGAGCATCGGCGAGCCCGGCGGCGT
>CALICC010000218.1 GCA_938049325.1 uncultured Ilumatobacter sp.
CGACATCACCCCGGTCCGCGCGGGAAGCAATCCGAGCTACGTCAAGTCCATTGCGTTGACCAACCCCGGTTGCCCTGACACGACGAATACCGACGATTGGGCGCCCTGGGCGGTCACCACCGTCGACGCCGACCGCTTCTACGTCGGCATCACGTGCACGGCGGAAACGTCACAGAACGCGAACCATCTCGAAGCCAATATCGTCGAAGTCTCGGTGGCCGCAGGGGTGCAAGGCGCAACCCTCGTCGACTTCAGCCTGAACTACACGCGCGGCTGCGTCGCGGCCTTCAGCGGCGGTTGCAACGGAGCAGCGACGGCGTTCGACCCGTGGAACTCCGTCGAGACGCAGACAGCCGCGAACGCGACTCGCAGCACGCTCGGCCCGATTCTCACCGACGTGTCGATCGGACCCGACGGCAGCCTGTCCGTGGGCTTTGCCGATCGGGTGTCGCTGCAGCACCCCGACGGCGTCCTCGAGCCGTACGGCACCAGCCCGGCTGCTCGACAGCACCCGTCAGGCGGCGAACTCGTACACGTCTGCAACACATCGGGCGACATTGATGCACCCACCTACGTCGTCGAGTCAGACGGTGGCGCGTGCGATGCAAGTGCCAACTTCGACAACCCGGTCGGCCAGTCTCCCGGCAACCTCGACTACATCGGTGGCCCAGGTGGCGACGTCGAATGGTTCGGCGCCGACATCTGGCAACCCGGCGGTGTCGGCGGCGGCGGCCACTTCGAAACCGCCCAGGGCGGAACCTGGATTCACCCGCAACTCGATCAAACCGTCGTTGCGTCCATGGACCCAGGCGCCTGGGTCTCGGGTGGACTCAACTTCTTCGACAACGACGACGGCGCGCTCACCGGCGACCTCGTCCTCTTCCGGCGGGGCCGTCCGGAAGACGGCAACGGCTACCTCGGTAAGGGCAACGGCATCGGCGACGTCGAAGGTTGCTGGCTGCCGTTCGAAATCGGTGACCGCGTCTGGCTCGACCTCGATGGCGACGGCGTGCAGGACCCGGGCGAACCGCCGATGGCAGGCGTCACCGTCGCCGTCCTCACTCCTGGCGGCGCCGCGGTGAACGATCTCGACGGCAATCCGATCACCGCGACGACGGACGCAAACGGCAACTACGTCTTCAGCTCCTACCAGGGGCTCGAGCCGACGACCGCGTACACGCTCTCGTTCGATCCGACGACCATGACGAACACCGGCATCCTGCCCACCGGCATGACGGCCGCCGATCTCGTCGAAACCACACTCGACTCGACGACGGGCGTTGATGGTGCCGCTGTCGGCAACGACGAGAACGACTCAGATCTCGATGGCGGCGAAATCGCCATCACCACTCCCGCTGCCGGCTCGAACGATCACAGCTTCGACGCCGGATACACACTGCCATACCGCTTGGGCAACCTGGTCTGGGAGGACGCCAACAACGACGGACTCGTCGACGACGACGGAACCGAAGCGCCGCTTGCCGGCGTGACGGTCGAGCTGTGGCGCGATACCGACGGTGACGGCGTGTTCGACCCGGCGACCGACGTCCTCGTCGACACCTCGACAACCGGCGCCATCGGTGGAGCAACCGCTGGCGAGTACCTCTTCGAAGACCTCCCTGCCGGCGACTATTTCGTTGCCATCCCACAATCTCAACTCGACGCTGGTGGCCCACTCGCTGGCTACTCGTCTTCGTCAGGCAACGATGTCGGGGGCGTCGCGCCGGACGCGAACAACGGCACCGACAATGACGACAACGGCACACCCGGCACGTACGGCGTCATCTCGTCGCTCGTCACCTTGGGTGACACCGATGAGCCACTCAACGAAACGGGTGGCTTCGCAGCCAGCGGCGCGAACGACGAAGGCGACGGATCCGTCGCTACCGCCGACGGCGCCTCCAACCTGACCGTCGACTTCGGTTTCGCAGCACCATTGCGCGTCGGCAACCTCGTGTGGCTCGACGTCAACGACAACGGCGTGGCCGATGACGGAGAAGCACCGATCTCCGGCGTGCTGATCCAACTGCTCGACAACGCCGGCGCCGTCATCGCGGAGACGGTCACCGCGGTCGATGGCACCTACCTCTTCAGCGACTTGTCTCCTGGGAACTACCAGGTCGCCATCCCCGCTGATCAGATCGCCGACGACACGTCCTTGCAGCCGTCGATCGACACCGCTGCGCTCACCGACTTGGCCTCGTCGACGAATGGTGGCCCCGACGCCAACCCGGCAGCGGACGCCGATGGTGACATCGACGACGTCGACGACGGTGAGCCCGACCCGACCAACGGCTGGGCGTCGATCACGGCACCGTTCGCACTCAGCGCTGGCGCCGAGCCGACCACCGAGCAGGGTGACTTCGACGGAGCTGGCACGGCCAACACCGATGCCGAGGATGCCGCGAACACGATCAGCATGGTCGCCAACGGCAACTCGAACCTGACGATCGACCTCGGGTTCCAGCCGCCAGTTGCATACCGCATCGGCAACCTGGTCTACGAAGACCTGGACGACAGCGGAACCGCGGAAGACGGTGAACCCGGCATTACCGGCGTCCTCGTTCAACTGCTCGACAGCGTCGGCGATGTCATCGCCGAAGTCGTGACGGACACCGACGGAAAGTACGAGTTCACCGGCCTCGATGCTGGCAACTACCAAGTCCGCATTCCTGCATCACAAATCGCTGTCGACACGGCACTGCAGACGTCGATCGACGCCGATGCTCTCGCCGACTCGCGCAGCTCGGGAAGTGGCCCCACAGGCCCAACCGGCGTTGACGCCAACAGCGACACCGACAACAACAACGACGGCAACGGCGACCTCCTCGCGAGCAACGATCTCGAGTCCGGAACCCTCACCTTGGGCGAAGGCAACGACCACGAAGAGCCTGCCGACGAGCAGCTTCGCTCCGACGTCGCGACCGACGACGACCCGGGCACGCAGCCGGGCCTTGTTCGCGACAATCGCTCGAACTTGACCGTCGACTTCGGCATCTTCCGCAAGGTCCGTCTCGGCAACCAGGTCTGGCTCGACACTGGAGTCGGCAACGCTGGCGCCAACACCGACAACGGCATCTTCGACACCGACGAGGTCGGTATCGGCGGCGTGTCGGTCGAACTCTGGCAAGACGACGGCGATGGCGTGTTCGACCCGGCCGCCGACACGCTGCTCGACACATCGATCACCAACACCGAGGGCAACTACATCTTCGGCAACGTCGAACCCGGCATCGAGGTCTTCATCGCGGTCGAATCGATTCCGGGTGGCACCGTCGGTAACCCGGTTGCCTCCTCGTCGGTCGTCGTCACGACCGACGTCGAAGTTGCTGGTACCGCACGCGTCGACAACGACGACAACGGCGACCCCGACGTGGCATCCGGCTACCTGTCGGTGACCAATGCGTTCGAAGTCGAAGGCCCTGGTGCGGCAGGTACGAACGAGACCGACACGGTCCCAGCCGCTGATGATTCCGAAGGTGACGCCAACACGGCCACCGGCTTCTACCCCGACGCGAACTCCGATCTTTCGATCGACCTGGGCTTCATCGATGTGCCGCTGTATCGCATCGGCAACCTGGTGTGGCTCGACAGCAACAACGACGGTGCGGTCGACGGGACCGAAGCCGGCATTGCGGGCATCCTCGTGCAGCTTCTCGACAGCAATGGCGACGTGATCGCTGAGGCCGTCACCGACCCGTCCGGCCACTACGAGTTCACCAACCTCGTCGCTGGTGACTACCGGGTACGCATTCCCGACGCGCAAGCTCCAGAACTCGGCGCACAGCCGAACATCGTGGTGGGCGCCCTGGCGTCACTCACGTCGTCGACCCCCGACGAAGCAGTGGCCAACGCAAACGTCGACAACAACGACAATGGCATCCTCGATGCCCCGTCGGGTGATGTCACGTCGAGCAACTTGACCTTGGGCGACGCCCTCAACACCAACAGCGAACCGACCAACGAGGTGCTCGTCATCGACGGTGGCGGCGGTGTCGACGACGACCTCGGTTCCGCGCAGATCAGCGACGCCCGCTCGAACGTTACGCTCGACTTCGGCTTCTACGAACTCAGTCTCGGCAACCAGGTCTGGTTCGACGGCAACAACGACGGCATCCTCGATGCCGGCGAGACCACGATCCCCGGTGTCACCGTCGAGCTGCGCAACGCGGCTGGCGACGTGCTCGACACGCAGCTCACCGGCCCGAATGGCGACTACCTCTTCACCGGCCTCACCGACGGCGCGGACTACGTGGTTGCGATCCCCGCAGCCAACTTTGTCGACGGCGAGCCGCTCGACGGCTTCTTCAGCTCGACCGGCGCAACAGCGATCGCCAACACCAGCGCCGACGTCGACAACGACGACAACGGCAACGACCCAGCAGCACCGGGTGGCGACGTCGTCTCCGACACCATCACCATGTCGGTCGACAACGAACCGACTACCGACGGCGCGGCACCCGGCATCGACAACGATCTCATCACCCCGGACGCAAACGAAGACCTCACCGTCGACTTCGGCTTCTACATGCTCGAAGTCGGCAACACCGTGTTCTTGGACAACGACAACAACGAGCTGCTCGATGGCCTCGACGCCGGTATTCCCGACGTGACGGTCAACTTGCTCAACGCAGCAGGTGTCGTCATCGACACGCAACAAACCGACGCCAACGGCAAATACCTCTTCACCGGCCTCGCCGAAGGTACGTACTCGATCGAGCTTCCTGCCTCGAACTACGACACAGGTGGCGCACTTGTCGGGCTCATGTCCTCCGACGGTCCCGATGCAACCGACGCGCCAGCCGACGTTGACGCCGATACGTCTGACATCGACGACAACGGTCGACCGCTCGACGAAGCCGACCGGTACACCGGTGGCGCGATCATCACCGAACCATTCGACCTCGAAGCCGGCACCGAGCCAGACGACGAAACCGAAGAGTCACCGAACGCCCCAACGCAACCGGACTTCGCCTCCAACCTGACCGTCGACCTCGGCGTGACGCCGTATCCACCGCTGCGCGTTGGCAACCTCGTCTGGGAAGACAACGGAAACGGCTCGAACACCGACCGCAACGATGCCTTCGTCGACGCCGGCGAGCCCGGGATCGAAGGCGTCCTCGTTCAGCTGCTCGACGACACCGGCGCGGTCATCGCCGAAACCGCCACCGATCCCGCCGGCAACTACATCTTCGACAACCTGACGCCCGACACGTACCAGATCGGCATCCCGACCGATCAGACCACCACCAATCCGGTGCTCTCGGCGCTGATCGTGGCTGGGGCTCTCGACACGCTCATCTCCTCGACGGGTGAAGGCGCCAACCCGAACAACCCGGGTCAGTCCGCCGACAACGAGCTCGTGACCGACGACGACGACGGCGCGCCTGATGTCGCCAACGGATTCGCGTCGCTCTCGCGCACATTCGACCTCGACTACACCACCGAACCGCAGAACGAGACCAGTGCGATCGCACCCACTGATGAAGAGGCGGGCGCCGATGCGCTCACCGGGGTCGCTCGCCGCGACACCCACTCGAACCTCAACATCGACTTCGGGTTCTCGCCGGCCAACCTCTACCGAGTCGGCAACCTCATCTGGATCGACACGAACAACGACGGCGTGGTCGACCCGACCGAGACCGGCATCGACGGCATCACCGTCCAGCTCCTCGACGCGGCTGGCGTCGTGGTTGACACCGCGACCACCGCGGGTGGCGGCAAGTACGCCTTCGAGAACCTGTCAGCCGGCGTGTACTCGATTCGTGTGCCCGACGGGCAGGCCGCACTCGCTCCATATTTGCCGTCCAACGGCGGCGACATCGCGAACGCTGACGGCGATGCCGACAACGACGACAACGGCGTGCTCGACGACGCCACCGACGCGGCTGACGCCACCGGCATCCAAACGAACCAATTCACGCTCGGCGACCCGGGCGGCGACCCGTTCGACGCGAGCGAGCCGACCGACGAAACCGCAATCGCCGACGGCGGAACGGGTGACGACGACCCGGGCACGCAGGGCGCAACCAACGTCGATGATCAGTCGAACTTCTCGATCGACATCGGCTACTTCGAACCGCTCCGAATCGGCTCGACCGTTTGGCTCGACGATGGCCTGTCTGGAGCGGCCAGCGACCCCGCCCTCGAAGACAATGGTCTGCAAGACGGAACCGAAGCCGGCATCGCCGGTGTGCTCGTGCGCCTCCTCAACGGAGCGGGAGCCACCGTTGCCGAAACGGTCACCGACGCCAACGGCGACTATGTGTTCGACGGTCTGTCAGCCGGTGCCTACGAAGTGATCATCCCGGGAGACCAGACTCCTGAATTGATCGGCACGCCCGCACCGACCGCTGGTGCGCTCGACGGCCTGCGCTCGTCGACGAACCAGACCGGCACCGATGCCGACACCGGTTCGGCTCCCGGCGCCAACGAAGCAACCAACGCTGCCGACGACGGCATCGGCGACATCGAGAACGGCGCCGACATCACGTCGGGTCCCGTCGCTCTCGACTACGGCACCGAGCCGTCGACCGAGTCGAACGCGGACGAGGCCCGGATCAACACGCTGACCGGCGCGCCGTACGAAGACGACAACAGCCAGCTGCAGATCGACTTCGGCCTGTCGCCGGTGCCGACCTACCGCATCGGCAACCTCGTGTTCGAAGACATCAACGACAACGGTGTCGCCGAGATCAGTGATCCGGGTATCCCTGGTGTGCTCGTTCAACTCACCGACGTAGCTGGCGTGGTGCTCGCTGAAACGGTGACCGACGCAGACGGTAAGTACGACTTCGACGGTCTCGCTGCCGGCAACTACCGCGTACAGATCCCCGTCGACCAGATCGCAGACGACACGCTGCTCCAGCCATCGATCGACCCCGACGCACTCGCCGACAGCCGGGCGTCCGGCGCGAGCGACACCTTTGCGAGCACCGACCCTGACGACGATCAGGACAACGACACCGAAGTGACCGCTGCGATCGGTGATTCGCTGACCGACCTCGTCTCGGGCGTGCTCGAAGTCGGCGAAGGAACGGGCAACGAAGAACCCGACGCCGCGGACGAAACGCTCCGTAGCGACGACGCCACCGACGACGATGTGCCCGCCGCGGGCGACACTCGCGATGACCGCTCCAACGTGACCGTCGACTTCGGCATCTTCCGCAAGATTCGCATCGGCAACCAAGTCTGGCTCGACGAAGGCGCCGGCAACGGAGGCCTCAACACCGACAACGGCATCTTCGACGCTGACGAAGTCGGCATCAATGGCGTCACCGTCACGCTCTGGGAAGACGATGGCGACGATGCCTTCGACCCGGCCGTCGATACCTTGCTGTCCACCTCCGTCACCGACAGTGAAGGCAACTACCTGTTCACCGGCGTCGAGCCCGGCTCGAACGTGTTCGTTGCAATCGAATCGATTCCCGGCGGCACCGTCGGCGCACCCGTCGGGTCGTCGTCGCCTGCCGTCACCACTGCCGTGGAAGCAGCCGGCGTGGCCCGAGTCGACAACGACGACAACGGTGGCCCCGTGGGCGCGTACCTGTCGGTCACCAACGTCTTCGAGGTCAACGCTCCCGGCGCGTCCGGAACGAGCGAATCCGACACGGTGCCCGGTGGCGACGACTCCGAGGCCGATGCCAACGCGGCAACCGGCTTCTACCCGGACGCGAACTCCGACCTTTCGATCGACTTCGGCTTCATCGCCGTTCCGCTGTACCGGATCGGCAACCTCGTGTGGCTGGATGGCAACAACAACGGCGAGGTCGACGCGACCGAAGCCGGCATTCCCGGCGTGCTCGTCCAACTCCTCGACAGCGCGGGCGCGGTCGTTGCCGAAACGGTGACCGATCCCGACGGCAAGTACAGCTTCGACAATCTGGTCGCGGGCGACCACCAGGTTCGCATTCCCGCCGACCAGACGCCGACGCTGGGCGCACAGGCAGACCTGAACCCGGACGCGATCCGCGGCCTCAACTCGTCGTTCCCCGTCGATGCTGGCACAACCGCCGAAGAGACCGACCCGAACCTCGACGTCGACAACAACGACAACGGCATCGAGACACCGAACCTGGCCGGAGGCGTCGACTTCACGTCCGGAACCATCACCCTCGGCAGCTCCACCAACACCAATAGCGAGCCGCAGAACGAAATCGACGTGCTCAACGCGGGCGCCGACGATGACACGGGTGTTCCGTTCATCAGCGACAGCCGCGGCAACGTCAGCGTCGACTTCGGGTTCTACGGATTGAGCCTCGGTAACCAACTCTGGCTCGATGCCGACAACAACGGAATGATCGACGACGGCGAAGGGCCCATCGTCGAAGCGGTCGTCGAGCTGTGGCAGTACAACGGCACCGGCGACGACACCGACATTGCGAACTACTCGCTGGTCGACACAACGATGACCGCAGCAGCGGGCGAGTACCTCTTCACTGCACTTGCTGACGGAGCGACGTACAAGGTCGTTGTGCCGGCGTCGAACTTTGCTGCTGGCGAACCGCTCGACGGCTTCTTCAGCTCCACGGGCAACGCAGCCATCTTGAACACGGACGCCGACGTCGACAGCGACGACAACGGCATCGACCCGGCCATCCCCGGCGACGCCATCGAGTCGCCGCCGATCACGATGCTCGCCGGCGAAGAACCGGTCTCCGATGACACCGGCGGTCCGACCAACGAGATCGACAACGATCCGTTCACCGCCGACGAGAGCGAAGACCTCACCGTCGACATGGGCTTCTATCAACTCGCCCTCGGCGACACGATCTTCCGTGACAACGACAACAACGGTGTGCTCGACGGACCCGATGCCGGCATCGAAAGCGTTCGGGTTGAGCTGTACCGCGACACCGACGGCAACGGCATCCTCGATCCGGCGACCGACGAACTCGTTGGCTTCGACATCACCGATATCGATGGTCGCTACTACTTCCCCGGACTGAACGAAGACGACTACTTCGTCTACCTCCCCGCGTCGCAGTTCGCCGACGGTGCTCCGCTCGACGGCTTCTACTCCTCGACCGGCAACGGCGTTGCCCCCGACGTCGACGTGGACACCACCGAGAACGACGACAACGGCGACCCGCTCGACGGGTCCGAGGCTGACAACGGCGTGGCGAGTGCTGCGATCACGCTGGAGGCCGGAGGCGAGCCGACGGATGACGCGAACAAGGATCCTGAAACTCGGCTCATTCCGGACAGCAGCGAGAACACCACGGTCGACCTCGGCTTCTACACACTCGAAGTCGGCGACACGATCTTCCGTGACAACGACAACAACGAGATCCTTGACGGGCTCGACGCCGGCATTGCTGACGTCACGGTCAACCTGCTCGATGCGGCAGGTGCCGTCATCGACACGCAGGTCACCGACGCCAGCGGCCTGTACCTGTTCACGGGTCTCCCAGAAGGCACGTATTCGGTGCAGGTGCCGGCCTCGAACTTCGCTGAGGGCGGACCGCTCGCCGGCCTGTACTCCTCCGATGGTCCCGATGCGACCGACGCACCGGCGGACGTGGACGATGACGAATCCGACGTGGATGACAACGGCTTCCCAGCTGACCCAGCAACGAAGTTCACCGGTGGTGATGTGGTCACTGCACCGTTCGACCTCGCAGCAGGCCTCGAACCGACCACCGAAACCGTCGAGTCGCCGAACGATCCCGACACCGGCGACACCGAATCGAATCTTTCCGTCGATCTCGGATTCACCGACATACCCGAACTCGAACTCGGCAACCAGCTCTGGTTCGATCTCGACAACAACGGCACCTTCGACGCTGGTGAGGCCCCGCTGCCCGATGGTGTGGTGGTCAACCTCCTCAACGCCGACGGCTCCCCAGCACTCGATGCGGGTGGCACTCCGATCACGTACACAACGACCGGAGCGACCGGTCAGTACTTGTTCACCGGTCTCGACGAAGGCACCTATCGCGTGCAACTCGACCCGGCGAACTTCGAAGCGGGCGGCGTCCTGGCTGGCTTCGGGCCCTCGACCGGACCTGCATCGTCCACCAACCCGAATGCGACCGTTGATGGCAACAACGACGGCTTCATCGACCCGGCCATCCCGGGCATCGTCACGGGTCCCGTGGCGCTGACCTTCGGGGTGGAGCCGACGAACGAGACCGACCTCCCGACGACCGGAACTCGCAACGAGTTCTCGAACCTCACCGTCGACATCGGACTCGTACCCGGCCTCGAACTCGGCAACCAGATCTTCATCGACACGGCGAACGACGGCCTCGGCACCGGCGACGCCCCCGTCGCTGCCGGAGTCGTTGTCAACCTGCTCGACAGCAACGGCGACCTGTTGCAGACCACGGTGACCGATACGGCAGGCCAGTACCTGTTCGCCGGCCTGCCACCCGGCGAGTACGTCGTCGAATTGCCGACATCGAACTTCGTCCCGGGCGGCCCGCTCGCCGGCTACCACGGATCCAGCGGGTCGGGCATCTCCGCTGACCCAGAAGACAGCGTCGACAACAACAGCGATGGCATCGTCCAGGCTGATCGTTCGATTCGTTCGGGTCCGGTCACGCTGGTGCTGGCCACCGAGCCCACCAACGAAACCGACCCGCCGGTCACAACCGAGAACTCGTTCTCGAACCTGACGGTGGACTTCGGCGTCTACCAACTCGAGTTGACCGACATCATCTTCATCGACAACAACAACGACGGTGCACTCAATGGGCCTGATGCGCCGATCGAAGGTGTTGTGGTCAACCTGCTCGACGCCAACAACAACCCGGTGTTGGACGCTGCGGGCAACCCGCTGACCACCACAACCGACGCCGACGGCCGTTACACCTTCACGGGTCTGCCCGAGGGTGTCTACAACGTCGAGGTCCCACCGTCGAACTTCGAAGACGGCGCTCCGCTCGCGGACTACGTCTCCTCGACACCTGACGACCAATTGGACACGGGTCGCCCCGTCGGTTCCTCGGTGATCAGCGGACCCATCACCCTGACCGCCGCCTCGGTTGGTTCGCCGCCTCCAGCAGCCTTTGGCTTCGCGCCGGTTGCAAGCGTCGGCAACTTCGTGTGGTCGGACGGGAATCGCAACGGTATTCAAGACCCGGGTGAACCGGGTGTTGCTGGCGTGATCCTGGAACTGCTCGATGCAGACGGCAACGTCGTCGGGAGCGCGGTGACCGATTCGAGCGGCTTCTACCTGTTCGACGACCTGGTTCCGGGCGACTACCGCATCCGCGTCGTGGCGACATCGATTCCGGACGGCGCACAGGTGACGCTTGCCAACGCAGGGAGCGATACAGCGGACTCGGACTTCGGTGTCGATCTCGTGACCCTCGTGTTCACGCTCGATCCCGGCGAAGAAGATCTCTCCTTCGACCTCGGCATCGTCTTCCGCAACGATCTCCCGGCAACGGGTTCGAGCATCGACGACGCCTTGCAAACAGCGGCGCTGCTGCTCCTCATCGGTGCGGCGCTGTACGTCTTGACCCGACGCCGGAACCGCGGCCTTCGAGTCACCATCTCATAGACCGAAGGCTGCGAGGTTCGCAGTCTGATCCGGACCGCGACTCGACGCTGCGGTGCTGGCGGAGCGCTCGGAACTGCGCGGGTGCTGGAGAGCTTGACCCGTTGTTCATACACGGCGCAGACTTCCTGCATGGCCACACGACGCGTTTGTACGATCGAGCCGCCCTCCTCACCACAACCGGGGGAGCGCATCTTCGTTCGCTGCGAGGGCGGTCCCTGCCTGAGTCGGCTCGTCGAGTCTCCCGCACCGCTGGAGATCGAGGACGCCGGTGGGCTCTACGTGCTCGATGACGCCGGCGGGCACGACGACTGGGTGTACGTCTGGATTCCGACTGAGGTCTAGATCTCGCTCACACCGTGGCGAGCGGTGTCGTAACTTGCTCCTGTGAGCGCTCCACGAGATGAGATCGAAGGCTGTCGGCAGGCGCACATCAAGCTGTGCACGGCGATCGCGGGCCTGACCGATGAGCAGGTGCGCTCGGCGTCGCTGCTTCCTGATTGGACCGTGGGTCATGTGCTCAGCCACGTTGCTCGAAACGCCGACGGGATGAGTCGGCGGATCAGCGCAGCATTGAGCGACGAGATGGTCGATCAGTACGTCGGCGGCGTGGATGGTCGCGCGGCGGAGATCGAGGCGGGTGCAGCTCGGACCGCGCGTGAGATCGTCGCCGATGTGAGTTCAACGGCTGAACGCCTTGACTCGCTCTTCGCGACGATGCCGGAGGACGTGTGGGAGAAGCCCGTCCGAACGGTGGGTGGAGGCGAGCACGCCGTGTCGATGCTTCCGTTTCGTAGATGGCGCGAGGTGGAGGTTCACCTCGTTGACCTCGGGATGGGTTCGACGTCGGCAGACTGGCCGGGTGACCTCGTTGACGCAGTGCTTCCGCGACTGATGGCGACGCTTGCGGATCGATGTGATCAACGCGCGTTGATGGCGTGGGCGCTCGGACGCGGCCCTGCGCCTGAGCTCCGTCCCTGGGGCTGACGAGCTTGGGGCTGATGAGATCTGCGCAAGCGGCGCGTCTGTCGATCGTGCGAAACTTGTCCGGTGGGGGTCGATGTTTGCAATGAGCTACTTGCGCTTGGTGGCGGCGATCTGTTCGACGACGTGCGATCGCGAAGCGAGGCTCATCAACGCCAGCACGGTTGCGGGCTCCACAATGCGGGTGGGCCGCAGATGCAGCTCGTTGCGTCCCTCGGGCGGCTGATCGCGCCGGCGTCCGTACTCGACCTGGGATGCGGGCTCGGCTACTCGACACTCTGGCTCGCATCGATTGTTCAGCCGGGCGGTCGTGTCATCGGAATCGACGACGATCCCGTCCACATCAGCGAAGCCACGTCGATAGCGCGCGAGCTGGGCTACGCCGATCGCGTGGAGTACCGATGCGGGCGCGTCACCGACGTGCTTGGCACCATCGATCAACCCGTGGACATGATCCACGACGATGCGTGGTTCGCGGCAACGCCGGCACACCTCGACGCCATGGTTGGCCTGATCCGGCCGGGGGGTCTGCTGACAATGGTCAACTGGTTCCTGCTCGTCGACGCAATCACCGGCTCTCCTCGCAACGACTGGGAGAGTTTCGCTGGGGAGGACTGGGCCGCTGCGACGACCCGGTACGCGCAGGAGTTGGCCGCTCGTTCCGACCTGCACGTGACCTGGCTGGAGAGCCCTCCGATCGCCTTCGCAACTCGCCGGTAGCGGCGGCGCGAGTCTCGAGTGGGCAACCGAGCACCGGAGCCATCCATGACGGCACCACCACCCTCTTGTAGGTCGAACGCCAGCGCCAGCCACTCGAGCATGCGCGCCACGGCAAATCGTGACGTTTGTCCCTACCCGCCGCCATCGGATGGATCGACAATGAGATCGAAGTCGTGTGGTCGCGTGCCGGGCTTGGCACGGCTGTCAACGAGATGAGGAGGAGCGCCATGTCGATCAACGCTGCACCCGTCCGGTCGGTTCGTGTGATCACGACCGGCTCGGGCTCGCTACATCCCGAGCACATGTACGGAAGTCGCAAGCCCACGCTGTGGTGGGTTGCGAGGTCGAAGGAGTGGATCAATATTCCCCTCAACGTGTTCGTCATCGAGCACGACGACGGGCTGGTCCTGTTCGACACCGGTATGGATCCGGCCGCCGCGATCGATCAGGTCGACTACTGGCCAAGTCGCATCGGGCGGTGGTTCCTCGATCACATCTTCCGCTTCGATATCGGACCCGACGATCGCCTCGCTACCCAGCTCGCCGCAGCCGGGTATCGGCCCGAGGACGTCACGGTCGCGGTGATGTCGCACCTTCATTTCGATCACGCTGGCGGCGTCGGGGACATCCCGAACGCTGAACTCCACGTGGCGCCCGATGCGTGGGATCACCTGATCCGGACCCCGCACCCCGAGCGCGACTACGTCCCGCGCGAACGGATTCTCGTGCCGGGCGCGCGATGGAAGCTGATGGAGTTCGAGCCCACCGACGATCCCGATCTGGCACCGTTCACCGAGGCACACGATGTGATGGGTGACGGCTCGTTGATGGTCGTGAAGACACCGGGACACATCGCCGGAGCGGTGTCGATGTTGATCCGGCGAGCCGATGCACCCCCGGTCCTGCTCGTCGGTGACCTGACCTACTCCGAGGAGCTTCTGATGCGCGATCAGGTCGCCGGGACAGGAGACCGGGGTGCGCTTCTTCGGAGCTTCGCGGCGGTGCGGGCGATGAAGGCGAATCTGCCCGACCTCGTCGTGGTTGCGTCGCATGACACAACGGCGTCCGAGAAGCTCGACGCCACGAGCGTTTCCGCGTTCGAGTGAGGTGCCGTAGCGACGCGGATTGGCCATACGTGCCTGGATCTATCGACGGTCCCTGAACCGGATTGCTCAGTAGGGATCGACGACCGGCTCATCTGCGTCGCTCGCACCGATACGGGCTGCTGCGGAGTGCTTGAGGTGCCCGACCGGCGCATGGCTGGCCGCAGCTGCGAGTCCGAACGCAGGCATGTTGCCGTACACAGCTTCGTACTCCCCCGCTCGCACTTTGAAAGTCTCGTGCCAGATCCCGACATCGCCCGAGCCACGAACCACTTTGTTGAACTGTCGCCACGGCTCCAAGTGGGGCAGGTCGGAATTGCGCGCGAAGTGGTCGAGGTCCTCGAAGCTGCGCCAGTACTGGACCAGGATCGTCGTCCGCCCGATCCACTGCTGGTACCCGAGGCAGCCGAGCTCTGGGTGTTCGTCGATCACCCGCAACATCTTGGGCATCGCCGTTGCCACCGGCCACCACTTCCGAACCTTCCACGGTTTGTTGAAGCGCATCCCGATCAGGAACACGACGAAGTCGCCCTCGACCTCGGCGGTGAACCGTCCTCCATGTACACCCATGGTCATCGAGCTTCTCTCTGTCCTTCACAAGCTCCGCGGACAGAATGCATCGTTCCACACTCGCCCTGCTCGCCTCCGACGCCGGCAACGGTCGCCGAGAGCTGTCCGGTACAGAACGTCGGATCGAGGCACGCATAACGACGCAAGCGGGCGGCCCCCTGACCCGTCCTGGATCCGCCAAACCTGAGCAGCGCAGTCCGCACATATCGAGCGTCGCCGACGAGTCGAGAGCGCTGTGATTCGCGCTTGACCGAGCCCGGGATCTTCGCGAGTATCGAACATGTGTTCCGTCAAGCCTCTCTCTTCGGCTCCGATGAGCCTCATTTCGATGAGTCGTTCGCATCCGCTTCGCGCAGCGCGCTGAGTGGCGCGTCGTGGGTGGAGTACGTCCCGGGGTGGCTCGGCGGCGCCGATTTGCTCTTCGACGACCTCATGGACTGCCTCGATCTGCAGCAGCGCACCGGCATCCCGATGTACGACAAGCTGGTCGACGAGCCGCGTTTGACGTCGTGGTGGAACGAAGCGGATGCCGATCAGGTTCCGTTGCCTGTGTTGGCCGACATTCGTTGGGCGCTGACCGAACGGTACGGACGCCACTTCGATTCGATCGGATTCAACCTGTACCGCAATCAGCACGATTCGGTGGCGTGGCACTCCGACCGCCACCGCAACGTGGTGACCGACCCGGTCGTCGCGATTCTGAGTGTTGGCGAGAGCCGTCCGTTCCAGATGCGCCAGCAGCCGGTCGAGGGTGGTGCCGGTGCATCGTTGACCTGGGGACTCGGACACGGCGATCTGTTCGTCATGGGCGGCGCATGCCAGCACGAGTGGCAACACGCGGTGCCCAAGCGTCGGCGTCCGTCAGGTCCGCGGTTGTCGATCACCTTCCGCCACGACGCTCGCGCCTGACGCTCAGGTAGCGAAAACTTGGGCGTCGTCGGCAAACGCCTTGAACTCGAGCGCGTTGCCGCTGGGGTCGAGGAAGAACATCGTCGACTGCTCGCCGACCTCGCCCGCGAATCGAGTGTGTGGCTCGATGACGAATTCGACGCCGGCAGCCACCAACCGATCGGCGAGCGCCCGCCACTGGTCGGGCGTCATCAGAACGCCGAAGTGCGGCACCGGCACGTCGTCGCCGTCGACTGGGTTCGTCATCAGCTCGCCATCGCGCCGGTTCGGATCGAAGTGTGCGACGAACTGGTGGCCGAACAGATCGAAGTCGACCCAGTGCTCAGCCGAGCGGCCCTCGGGGCAACCGAGCACGCCGCCGTAGAACGCGCGGGCTGCATCGAGATCGTGCACCGGAACGGCGAGATGGAATCGTGACGGTCTGGTCATTGCACGCTCACATCGGCAGGGCATAGGTGCCCTGCGCTGTCGACGATGGCTTCGACTCGCGGTCGTCGCACCAGATGCGGACCGTGCCGACGACGTTGCGCCGGCCAGCCGACTCGAGCGTTGCCTTCGCCCACAACATCTCGCCCTGCGCTGGGCGTAGGTATCGAATCGACAACTCCGAGGTCATCGCCATCGGCTCGATTCGCCCGATCGCGGCGAAGACCATGTACCAGAGCGCGGCGTCGGCAAGACCGAACTGCGTCGGGCCCGATACGAAGCCGCCGGGGCGAAGCATCTCGTCGTCGATGCGACGTTGAGCGACCGCGAAGCCGGGCCCCATCTCCGCGCAGGCGTTGCCGGTGCCGGGGAACAGTTCGCTGATCGTTGCGTTGACGTCGGACGCGGACGGGATCACGAGGTCGGAGGAGCTCACGCACTCGACGCTAGATGAGTTCCCCCGAGGGATCTGCAGCTTCGCGGATCTCCGTCGATGACGTCACCAGCGCGCCGCCCCGGCGAACGCGTGAGCTTTCTGCGTCGCGGCGACGCAGAAAGCTCACGCGAACGGGGTTGTGGTGCGCGAACGGGGTTGGGTGTGTGTCGGGGTTGTGGTGTGTGTCGGGGTGGGCACGCTGTCGGTGGGTGCGGTGTGGCATCTTTGCCGAGTGGAACTGAACCGAGTCGTCGTCGTCGGAGCGTCGCTTGCTGGGCTGCGTGCAGCCGAGACATTGCGGAGCGAGGGATTCGGTGGCGAGGTGATCGTGGTTGGCGCGGAGCAGCATCGGCCCTACGACCGTCCGCCGCTGTCGAAGAAGCTGCTCGCCGGTGACTGGGAACCCGACCGCATTCAGCTTCGCCAGCCCGACTCGTTCGACGAACTCGACGTCGAATGGCGGTTCGGCATCGCAGCGGCGGGTCTCGACGCTGACGAGCAGATCCTGCATCTCACCGACGGGACCGACCTCGCGTTCGACGGATGCATCATCGCCACCGGCGCGTCGTGTCGACGCTTGGCGGACCAGAGCCGGTTCGCGCACGTCCACGAGGTCCGCACGCTCGACGACTCGATGCGACTTCGCGCCGAGATCGCCGGCGGTGACCAACACGTCGTGGTGATCGGCGCGGGCTTCATCGGGCTCGAGGTGGCGGCGACTGCCAAGCAGCTCGGCAATCGAGTGACCGTGCTCGAGGGCGCATCGGCGCCGCTGATTCGTGGATTGGGTGCCGAGATGGGTGCAGCGATCGGGATCGC
Organism: uncultured Ilumatobacter sp.; assembly: GCA_938049325.1. Classification (GTDB taxonomy): domain Bacteria; phylum Actinomycetota; class Acidimicrobiia; order Acidimicrobiales; family Ilumatobacteraceae; genus Ilumatobacter_A. Next base: position 17,474 of record CALICC010000218.1, read on the forward strand.
GCACGAAGCGAACGGCGTCGACATTCGCTGCGATGTTCACGTCGATCGGCTCGATGACCACGGGGCGATGCTGCAAGGTGGTGAGCTCATCGAAGCCGACGTCGTCGTCGTGGGCATCGGCGTCGTGCCCGCCACGGCGTGGCTCGACGACAGCGGTCTCGAAGTACGCGACGGCGTCGTATGTGACGAGACGCTGAACGCACGGCGGCTCGATGGTTCGGTTCGGCCTGGCGTGTACGCAGCGGGCGACGTGTTGCGGTGGCCGAACCAGTTGTTCGACGAGGAGATGCGTGTCGAGCATTGGACGAACGCCGCCGAGCAGGGCGCTGCGGCGGCCAAGAACCTGCTCGCGTCTGCCAGCGGTGGTGCGCCGGAGCCGTACGCGTCGGTGCCGTTCTTCTGGAGTGATCAGTTCGATCTGCGCATTCAGTTCGTCGGTCGATCCGGTCCTGACGACGAGGCGGTGGTGGTTGCCGGGTCCGTCGACGACGGCAAGTTCTTGACCCTCTACCGCAACGGCGACCGCTTTCGGGGAGCGCTCGGCGTGCGCGCCCCGCGTTGGGTCATGCCGATGCGTCAGCTGCTGGCCGAACAGGCGAGCTGGGAAGAAGCTCTCGCGAAGGCGGCAACGTTCGAAACCTGATCAGCGCTCTGAGCTGGATATTCCCGAATTGGGTGTGAATCTTGAGCCATTGGGACTCACCTTTTCTACTTCTAGCGTGTTCGGTATGTCTGAATCGACCACCGATCACGCCACACCGACCGGTTCGTCCGGCTCGACGACCACGCGCACGTCACTTCGGTTGCCGTTGGCCCACCTTCCTGCGGCCGTGCTGCCTGGAGCGACTGTCACCTTGACGCTCGCTACCGACGAGCTGCGTCGAGCGGTGAGCGCTGCGGTCGACCAGGCCGACGGCACCATCGCGTTAACCGGAGGCGACGAGCACGGCTTGGCCGTCGTCGCCCGTGTCCCCAACGTCGGCAATCTCCCATCGGGCGAGTCGGCGGCGATTGTGCAGGTCGAGCGTCGAGCCCGAGTGCTCTCCACGGAGGTGGCCGATGGCGGCGCCACGTTCGCTGTGGTCGAGCCGGTGCTCGACGCGCCCGTGTCGTCGAGCGTCGACGCGTCGATGCGCGAGCTACGCGCCACGCTCGAACTCATTGCCGAGCTGCGCCGATCGCGGCGCCTACCCGAGTTGCTCAAGACGGTCGACGAGCCGGGACGCCTGGCTGATGCGGTGGCGCTGTGGGCTGAGTTCAGCGACGACGATCGGATGCGAGTCCTCCAGGCCGTCGAAGTGCCGGACCGAGTTGACGCCATCCATGCGTGGGCGCGCAACCATCTCAATGAACTGCAAGTTGCCGAGACGATCCGCAACGACGTCAGTGAGGGAATGGACAAGCAGCAGCGCGAGTTCGTTCTGCGTCAGCAGCTCAACTCGATTCGCAAAGAACTCGGTGAAGGCAACGACGACGTCGCCGGCGAGTTCCGCGCCAAACTCGACGAGCTCGATGCCCCCGATGTGGTCACCAATTTCATCGCCAAGGAACTCGATCGGTTCGAGCGCATGAGCGAGCAGTCGCCCGAGCACTCGTGGGTGCGTACCTGGCTCGACCGGATCTTCGAGATGCCGTGGGGTGAGCGCAGCCCCGACACGCTCGACCTCGTGCGCGCTCAAGAAGTGCTCGACGCGGATCACTACGGCCTCGACGACGTGAAGGAACGCATCGTCGAGTTCTTGGCTGCCAAGAAGCTCCGCCACGACCGTGGCCTCGACCAGTCGGCCAACGCCGACGCGGACGCGGCAGGCGACGAGGCCGGCGGCAAGGACGTGAAGTCAGGCGGTGACAGTCGACAAGCGGGCGACGGGAGCGCCAGCGAGCAAGCCTCGCGTCACGGCCGTCGTGAGTCCGGTAGCAAGGACGTGAAGTCAGGCCGTGACAGTCGACGCGGAAACGGGTCGGTCGTCACGCTCGTCGGACCTCCCGGTGTCGGCAAGACGTCGCTCGGCGAGTCGATCGCGCGAGCGATGGGCCGCGAGTTCGTTCGCGTCGCACTCGGCGGTGTGCGCGACGAAGCTGAGATCCGTGGACACCGCCGCACCTACGTTGGTAGCCAGCCAGGGCGGATCGTCAAGGCGCTGCAAGAAGCGGGCACGATGAACCCGGTGATCCTGCTCGATGAGGTCGACAAGCTCACGGCCGGCGGATGGTCCGGCGACCCGACCGCCGCGCTGCTCGAAGTACTCGACCCGGCGCAGAACCACACCTTCCGTGACCACTACCTCGAAGTCGATCTCGACCTGTCCGAGGTGGTGTTCATCGCAACGGCCAACGTCGTCGACTCGATCCCGGGCCCGCTGCTCGACCGGATGGACCTCATCCGGCTCGACGGGTACACCGAGGCCGAGAAGACGTTCATCGCGAACCGTTACCTCCTGCCGCGCCAGATCGAGCGCGCAGGACTGACCGACGATGAGGTCGCCGTGAGTGACGATCTGATCGGCGCCATCATCCGCGGGTACACCCGAGAAGCTGGCGTCCGTTCGCTCGAGCGCGAGCTCGGTCGGTTGGTGCGCAAGGTGACGGCGAAGGTGGCGACCGGAACGTCGACGCCCATCACGATCGACGACGACGAGCTGACCGACTGGCTCGGTCGGCCCAAGGTCGACGACGAGATCCCCGAGCGCGTGTCGGAACCCGGCGTCGCCACGGGCCTCGCGGTCACAGGCGTCGGCGGCGACGTGCTGTTCATCGAGACCACCGCGTTCCCGACCGGGCCTGACAGCGAGCCGGGGCTGACCCTCACCGGTCAGCTCGGTGACGTCATGAAGGAGTCAGCGCAGATCGCGTTGAACTACGTCCGCAGTCACGCTGCCGAGCTCGGACTCGACGACGAAGCGCTGCGTCGCAGGTTCCACGTCCACGTGCCCGCGGGAGCGGTGCCGAAGGACGGTCCGTCTGCCGGCGTGACGATGACGACCGCGCTCGTCTCGCTCTTGACCGACCGCCCGGTCAAGTCATCGGTCGGCATGACCGGTGAAATCACGTTGCAAGGCCAGGTTCTGCCCATCGGTGGCGTGAAGCAGAAGGTGCTCGCAGCACATCGGATGGGACTCACCGAGGTGGTGTTGCCCAAGCGCAACGGGCCCGACGTCGACGATGTTCCTGAGAACGTGCGCGCCGAGATGACCTTCCACCTCGCGGCGACGTACGACGACGTGCTCGCTGTGGCGTTCGACCGCGACGCTGAGAACGATCCCAAGCCGGTGGAGGCCGCATAGGCTCCCTGAATGGCCGAAACCGGTTCCCATTTGTCCGGCGTCTGGTCGACGGCAACCGACATCCAGGTCGATCGCGGCATGGGCTGTCGCATCGTCGACGTCAACGACCAGCAGTACCTCGATTTCACCGCGGGAATTGCCGCGGCGTCGACCGGCCACGCACATCCGAAGGTCGTGCAGGCCATTGCTGATCAAGCAGCACGCATCGTGCACAGCCAGATCAACGTCTATCGGCACAACCTGCTCGCACCGTTGGCCGCGAAGCTCGCCGAGATCACGCCCGACGCCATCGATCGGTTCTACTTCGGGAGCACGAGCGATGAGATCATCGAGTCAGCGGTCAAGCTCGCCAAGCACGCCACGGGTCGTCGCAGTGTGGTCGTGTTCGACGGTGCGTTCCACGGTCGAACGCACTACACGCTCGCGATGTCGACGAGCCGGCTGATCGATCGCGAAGGGTATGGGCCGCTGCCGACCGGCGTGTTCGTTGCGCCGTTCCCTGATCCGCACGCGTCCGATCAAGAAGAGGAAGTCTCGCGCGCGCTGCGCGCCCTCGACCGCGTGCTCGCGACCGAGATTGCGTCGTCGGAGATCGCGGCGTTCGTCATCGAGCCGGTGATCGGCGAGCGCGGCTACATCCCGACTCCCAACGGGTTCATGGCCGGACTGGCTGCCCGCTGCGAGGAACACGGCATCTTGTTCATCGCCGACGAAACGCAAAGCGGTTTCGGTCGCACCGGCAAGATGTTCGCCACCGATTCGCTCGACGTCGAACCCGACATCATCTGCATGGCGAAGGGCATTGCATCGGGATTCCCGTTTGCTGCGCTCGGCACTCGACGCGAACTGGATGACCTGTGGGTCACCGGCAGCCACAGCGGCTCGTCGAACGGCAATCCCATCGGGTGCGCCGCTGCACTCGCCACGATCGAAGTGCTCACCGCCCCGGGCTTTCTCGACAACGTGAAGGCGCGTGGTGATCAGCTCATCGATGCGTTGCGCGAGCTTCAGCAACTCGACCAGGCGCTGCTCCACGTCCGTGGTCGCGGCCTCATGGTCGCCACGGAGTTCGACAGCGCCGAGCGAGCTCAAGCCGTGGTCGATCACTGCTTGCGCGAGTCGCGTGTGATTCTGATGACCGCGGGAACCCGCGGACGCACCATTCGTTGGAGCCCGCCGCTCGTCGTGACGTCGGATGAGATCAACGAGGCCGTGTCGGCGTTCTCCGCGGCCATCCGCGCCACGGGCTGAACGAAGCTGAGCCATGCCGCGTCTGGACAACGTTCGGGTCGGAGCGTGGCGTGATCTCCAGGCGCTCGTCGGCGAACTCGAACGCGGGATCGACGATCAGTTGCGGGCGGAGTGGGACATCAACATCGGCTGGTTCGACGTGTTGAGCTCGCTGCAACGTCTCGGTGGTTCTGCCCGCCCGCTCGACATCGCCAGCGATCTCCGCCTGCCTGCGTCGAGTGTGTCGCGACGACTCGACCGGCTGGAGGAAGAGGGTTGGATCGCGCGCCACCGCAAGTTGGTGGGAGCAGACCAGCGTGCGGTCGATGTCGAACTCACGAAGTCGGGCCGGCGTCTGTGGCGCGAGATGAACACGAGCTATCGACGCGCGGTGCAGTCGCTGTTTGCTGCACACCTCGACGACGACGACATCGCAGCGCTGCGTTCGATCGTCGACCGACTGTCACCGGAGGCGGCAATCGACCCGGCCGATCCTGGCGACGACCTGGCCGACGACGTCGGCTGACGCGAACCCGACCGACGACGCGCGATCAGTCGTACATCGCCTCGATCTCGTCGGCGTAGCGAGCGTTCACACCGCGGCGCTTGAGCTTCGAGGTCGGGGTGAGCATGTCGGAGTCGGGCAACCACTCTTCGCTGAACAGCGCGAACTTCTTGATCTGCTCGACTCGCGCGAACTTCTCGTTCGCGGCGTCGACGCCGGCTTGCACCGCAGCGAGAACATCGGGGTCCGACGCCAGGTCTTCGAGCGACATGGCGTCCTTGCCGTTCGCCGCTGCCCACACCGGAGCGGCTTCGGGGTCGAGCACGAGGATCGCCACCACGTATTTGCGGTTGTCGCCGATCGCGGCTGCCTGGCCGATGAGCGGAATGGTCTTGAGCTCGGCTTCGAGGTTGGCGGGGCTGATGTTCTTGCCGCCCGCGGTGATGATCAATTCCTTCTTGCGATCGACGATCTTCACGTAACCCTCGTCGTCGATCTCGCCGATGTCGCCGGTATGGAACCACCCGTCGACCAACACTTCAGCGGTCTTGTCGGGCTGGTTGAGGTATCCCTGGAACACGTTGCCGCCGCGGCAGATCACTTCGCCATCTTCGGCGAGGGCGACTTCCATGCCGTGCGCTCCACGGCCGACCGAGCCGATCTTGTTGCGCTCGGGTGACCAGGTGAGCGGTCCGGTGGTTTCGGACAGGCCGTAGATCTCGGTGAGGTTGACGCCGATGGCGTGGTACCACTCGAGGATCGCGTTCGGAATCGGAGCAGCTCCGGTGACGCCGACGTCGATCGCATCGAGCCCGACGAGGGCACGCACGTTGGCGAACGCGGCGTCGTCGAGGAACTGGAGCGTCTCGCGTTCCTCGGTGGTGCGTTCCCGACCGAAGCTCTCGCGCTGGATCTTGGCGGCGGCCGCGACCGCATCGTCGAACTGCGCCTTGCGGTCTGGGTCAGCACCGAGCGCGGCGTTGACACCGTTGTAGATCTTCTCCCACACGCGAGGCACACCGAACAGGATCTGCGGGTGCACCTCGCCGAGGTAGGGACTCAGGAGGCCGGGGTCGGGGCAGCAGAACACGTCGTACCCGACGATCATGCCCGAGTAGTGGCTCATTGCTCGCTCGGCGATGTGGGCCATCGGCAGATACGACACGGTGCGCAAGCCGACATACCCGTCCGGGAACGCGGGAGCGAGCGAGGTCTTCAGGATCTCGATCGCGTACATCACGTTGTACTGCGTGATCATCACGCCTTTGGGCGGGCCGGTGGTGCCGCTGGTGTAGATCAGCGTCGCGATGTCGCTCGGGTCGGTGGCCGCTGCGAGCGCATCGAGGTCGGCTTCACCGGACTCGAACAGGTCCGACGTCGGGAACACACCGTCGGGCAGGTCGCCCGACGGCGGGTTGAGCACGTAGATCCGCTGCAGGTTCGGCAGCTGATCGCGCACGGCCAACATGCGCTGCAAGAAGGTGTCGTCTTCCAGGATCGCGACTTCGGCCTCGGCGTGGCCGGAGAGGTATTGGATTTCCTCCGGCGACGACGAGTTGTAGATGCTGACCGGCGTGGCCCGCACGAACTGTGCCGCGGTGTCGAACCAGTGGAAGTCGGGGATGTTGCGCATCATCAGCAGCACCCGGTCACCTGCGCCGACTCCGGCCGCGGTCAGCCCGGCGGCGACCTTCGCGACGTTTGCCGCGTACTCGCCGAATGTGGTGTCGATCCATGACGACTCACCGGTCATGGCGTGCAGCGCTGGCTTGTTTCCGTGCTCGCCAACGAGCTTCAAGAACTCCTTCGGCGCGGTCGTGCCGGCCACCTTTGCGTCGATTTCTTCGATGGTTGCCAGCGTCGTGAGCCCAGTCATGGGCGACATCATCGCACGTGTTGCTCCTCTGCCTCAATGGGCGACGAAATCGTCCCGAAGGGCCGTCGACAGGGATCTTCCGTGCTCGGTCGGACGGTCGTACCGTCGACGACATGAGCGAACCCGTCGCCACCGACATCAGCGTGCAAATTGAAGTCAGTACCGAGACTCAATTCGAGCTCACCCCCGAATGGGTCGCGTATCTGGAGGGCAACGACCCGCCCGCGATGATCGCCGGGATCGACCCTTCGATCTCACACGCGCCGAACGATTCGCGGATGGCCTGAAGGAGTATCGATGTCGAATCCAACACTTGCCGAAGGTTCCGGCGACGCCGAATGGGTGCGCTACGCCCAGGAACTCCTCATTCGCCACCTGGCCGACGACGCCGCAGCCGGGCACATCGTGCTCAGCGCGGTCGATGGAGATTTCGGCCCGCTGACCGCAGCGTCGGTCAGGTACCTGCAGGCGCTCGACGGGCTCGGTGGTGAGCCGGGGGTGATCGGAGACGCTGAGTGGGAGTTGCTCGAGTCCGAGCCGGTGGCCGTGCCCAGTCCGGACGGCGAGCCGGGCAACTCGGACCCGATCGATCTCACCGTCCCGTTCGAGCTGGTGTTGGGCTGGCCACAGCTCCGCGCCGACATGTTCGAGTCGACGATCGAGAGCGTCGATCTGGAGTCGCACCCCGGTGCGTCGTTGACGTTTCTCGAACCCGTGAGCCAGCTCTTCGGCACGGGTGGAATGCAGTGGTTGCAACACGAGTTCCGACAGAATCCGCGAGTGTTCGTGGAGCCCGCGACGCGAGCGATCATCGACTGGGGTGACGGGCCGGTGTTGGGCGCCGACATGACACTGAATACCGGCGTGGAGTTTCGCGACCTCACCCTGCGAGTGCAAGGCCAAGTCAATGGTCGCATCAGCCCGTTCGCCGAAGGCGGACCGACCGGCTCGTTCTCGGGCAGTGGGATGCTCCTGCTCGACATTCACATCGGTGGTGCGCACACCGACGAGTGAGCGGTGCCGGCAGTCGGCTCGTTCCCCTGCAAACGCGCAGCTGATGTGGTGGGGATTCGGCATGGCCAGATCGCCGAGAACTTGCGAGTTGCTATGGAGGCGAAGGCGTGTCCTCGAGCCAAGTCCGCAGATCCGCAGACCGTTCCGCATCAGGGTCTGCTTCGAATGCCATCAACACGAGCGACTCGAAGTTCATGGCGAGCGCCGACCAGACCTGCGTCTCGCCGTGCGCACCGGTGGGGCGGCTGATCTCTCGGAGTGACGGGTTGTACCTCACCCGCGCGACCACGCCGTGCGCAGCCGACGCCGCGAGCCCACCAAAGACAGACCAGCTCATTCCGCGACGGAGCCGGAGCCCGAACGTGGTGGCGAATACACGACCGAGCTGAGCGTATTGCTTGCCCTGCGCCTCCTCGTTGGCTTCGAGAATTCTCGCCATGTCTGGATTCTCATCGGGCTCAGTGTTGCCAGCGGCGAGGGCAACGAGGTAGAGGAACGCTCGGTGATCGGCGAGCGCAAGCTCCAGATTCACCTCGCCGGCACGGCGAATCACACCTCGTGCGATGCGCGCAAGATCGACAGCCGACCGATCCCCGAGGTCGGGGCGCTCGTTGCCGAACACGTCAGCGAGCGCATCGCGCGAGTCACTTGCGACGTCGCTCAAGAGATGCGCAACGAGTTGACGGCGAAAGTTGGCCTGCGGATCGAGGACGCCCGACTCGAACGCTCGATATGCGGACGTTCTCGGCACCCCAGCCTCGAGGATCGCATCCTGCAGCGAAACGCGCTCGATTCCGAGCGACAGTCCACGTTCACGCAGCAGGAGATAGCCGGCTCCGATGACCAACTGCAGCGTCTCATCGAGCGAATAGCGACGCTTCTTTCCGCGTGGCCGACTGAGATCTTCGACCGACCTCGAGTTTGCATCCGTCTCCATTTGAGATTTAGGATACCAAATTCCAAACGACGGACGGGGTCAGTCATGCAAGTTCAAGGGGCAACCGGGTCACACGTCAGGCGGCGCAACACTTCATTGCTGCTCGCCGCGGCACTCATCGTTGGATTGTTGTCGCCCGTGGATCGGCAGGCCGACGCGGCAACCGCTGCCTCGACCACCAGCACGGTGCACGCCGCAGCGGGTCCTGCGGCACTCGCCCAGACCAGCGCCTCGCCGCCGATCACCGTTTCGGTGGTGTCGGGGGGAGACGACGTGGAACAACACGGATCTTCGTG
>CALICC010000219.1 GCA_938049325.1 uncultured Ilumatobacter sp.
CCATGCCAGAACCAGGTCATCCGTTCGTGAAAGCCGGCATCGGGGTCCGCCATCACCGACAGCCACCACTCGGTCGCCGACCAGAAGTCGGACTCGTCGTCGAGCGCAGGGAACTCCGGCGAGAGTCCCGGAGACGCGAGCATGTCGTCAACGAGCTCGCGGGGTGTCGCGTCGTCGTAGCGTTCCACCAGGGCCGGGGTGGGAGTCATCACGAGTCGACGCAGTAGCCGGGCGTGCCGGGCCCGTGTGTCGAGCGTCTGTTCGGTTGGTGCGACCATGCGCCCACTTCACTCGGAGCGGCATGAATCGTTGGTGAAGGCGTCCTTCACCCTTCCTTCACGATGAGCGTGACACGATGTATCGATGCGTGTGTTGCTGGTGGAAGACGACCCGAGTCTCGGGTCGGTGGTCCAGCGAGGACTGGTCGAAGATGGCCACGCAGTCGACTGGGAACGCACGTTGGCGGCAGCGAACGAAGCGGTTCGTCTCAACCCGTACCAACTGATCGTGCTCGACCTCGGGCTCCCCGATGGTGACGGGCTGGATCTCTGCCGACAGCTGCGGGCCGACGGTGACTCCGCACGCGTGCTGTTGCTCACCGCTCGTGATTCGCTCGGCGACAAGGTCACGGGCTTGGATGCCGGAGCCGACGATTATCTGACGAAGCCATTCGATTCGCCCGAGCTGTCGGCGCGGGTGCGGGCGTTGCTTCGCCGTCCCGACGACGCTCGCACCCCACAGCTCGCGGTCGACGACGTCGAGCTTGATCCGGCAGCTCACTCGGTCAAGCGCGCTGGCGTGCAGGTTCCGTTGACCGCTCGGGAATTTCAGCTGCTGCATTTCCTGATGGACCGCGCCGGGCAGGTCGTGCCACGCACGGACCTTCTCGAGGCGGTCTGGGACGCAAACTACGACGGGTTGTCGAACGTGGTCGATGTTCACGTCGGCAACTTGCGGCGCAAGCTCGAAATGCCGGAGTCGCCGAGTCCGATCGAAACGGTGCGGGGAGTCGGCTATCGCATCGGCGGGCCCTCGCACGGTGCGGCGGAGTGACCCTGCGCGGCAATAGCCTCGCTCGGGTGTCGACGGCGCGGGTGCCAACTTCGTGATGCGAACACTTCGCGTTCGGATCGCGCTGTTGTTCGCGATCGTGGCCGCACTGTTGGCGATGGGACCGCTCGTTCTGTGGAGCTCGGGCCGTGCCGACTCGATCCGGACCGACTTCGAGGTCGGCCTCATCGAGGACATGGAAGAACTGCAACGCACGTGGATTTCCGACAACCGCTACGACTACGAGTTCCCTGCATGGATCGTGAACAGCAACGACGGGTGGGCTGAGCCGCTCGGGCAACTCGGCCTCGAGCCGCCGCTCGTCACGTGGGCCCGCGACGTGGGCGAGTTTCCGGAGTTTCGGTCGTACTCGCAAGACAACGAGGGCTACGAGGGCTACGTCAACCCGCTCAGCAACGGCCAATCGTTCGTCGTGGTGCACTGGGTGGGCGACCGCGATGCAGACCTCAGCGCACTCACACGACGCACCTGGCTGTCGGGACTCGGAATCGTTGCCGTGAGTCTGGGCCTTGGCTGGCTCGTCGCTGGACTCGCTCTGGGTCCGACCCGACGACTCCTCGATGACCAGCAAGGCTTCCTCGCGGACGCTGCCCACGAGATGCGGACACCGCTGGCCGTGATCACCGCGTCGAGCTCGCAGGCGCTCAATCGTGAACGATCGAGCGAGGAGTACGTGCGGTCACTCTCCGAGATTCGCTCTGCGGCCGAGCGTGCCTCCACCGGCGTGAACGAGCTGCTCGACCTGGTTCGATTCGATTCGGGTCAGGCCATCCCGCGCCTGGCGCCGTTGCGCCTCGATTTGCTCGCCGAGGAGGTCGCGGCATCGATCCGACCCGAGGAATCGACAGTCTCGGCTGAGCCGAGCGCTCCTGTCGTCGTCAACGCCGACATGGCTCTGGTGCGCCAAGCGCTCGACAACATCGTGCGCAACGCGGTCCGGCGAGCGGACAACGTCGAACTGACGAGCCGGGTCGACGGTCGGATGGGTGTCGTCGAGGTCGCCGATGACGGTCCGGGATTCGATCCTGATTTGCTGCCGCGTTTGTTCGATCGTTATCAGCGCGGCGATCGTCGTGGCGAGGTCGGCATTGGACTGGCCATCGTGAAAGCAATCGTCGAAGCGAACGGTGGCGACGTGAAGGCCGCCAATCGCGAGCCCGCGCCCGGTGCCGTGGTCACGGTCAGCATCCCGCTTGTCGGCGGCTGACCAGCTCGGGCGGACGTTTCCTCCCAACCCATCATCGACACGGACGACGAACCACCACCCGAGCGCAAGTGGTGCCAGACTGGCGCCGTGTACGACTTCATCATCGTGGGTGGCGGCTCAGCGGGTTGCGCCATGGCCAATCGGCTGAGCGCCGATCCATCGAACAGTGTCTTGGTCATCGAAGCTGGTCGGCGCGACTGGAAGTGGGACGTGTTCATCCACATGCCCGCTGCGCTCGCGTTCCCGATCGGGAGCCGCTTCTATGACTGGAAGTACGAATCGGAACCCGAACCGTTCATGGACGGTCGGCGGGTCTACCACGCTCGCGGGAAGGTGCTTGGTGGATCGTCGAGCATCAACGGGATGATCTTCCAACGGGGCAATCCAATGGACTACGACAAGTGGGGCGCACTGCCTGGACTCGATACCTGGGACTGGGCGCACTGTCTTCCGTACTTCAAGCGGATGGAGAACTGCCTTGCCGGCCAAGACGTGGGCCACGGCGAGCTACGCGGTACCGAAGGTCCACTGACGCTCGAACGCGGCCCTGCAACGAATCCGCTGTTCGACGCCTGGTTGCGAGCGGGCGTCGAGGCGGGTTTCAATCGCACCGACGACGTCAACGGGTTCCGCCAGGAAGGGTTTGCTGCGTTCGACAAGAACGTGTTGCGTGGCCGTCGGCTGAGTGCCGCCCGCGCCTACCTGCATCCGGTGTTGGACCGACCGAACTTGACGTTGATGACGCGGACGCAGGTCAACCGGGTGATCTTCGATGGCGGCCGGGCGACCGGGGTCGAGATTCGAAAGGGGCGCGGCGTCGAGACGATCAAGGGCAACCATGTCGTGTTGTGCGGTGGCGCGTTCAACAGCCCGCAGTTACTGCAGCTGTCGGGCGTCGGTGATCCTGCGCACCTCAGCCCACTCGGCATCGACGTGGTCGCCGACGTTCCGGGGGTGGGGGAGAATCTCCAGGATCATCTCGAGGTCTACATCCAGTACGAGTCGAAGCAGCCCGTGTCGATCCAGCCGCACCTCGCGCACTGGAAGAAGCCGTGGATTGGGCTGCAGTGGTTGTTCCGGAAGGGGCCTGGCTCGTCCAACCACTTCGAGGCCGGAGCGTTCGTGAAGAGCAATCCGAACGAGTCGTATCCAAACCTCATGTTCCACTTCTTGCCGATTGCCATCCGCTACGACGGCTCATCACCCGGGCGCCCCGATGGTTCGGGCTCGAAGATCGAGCACGGATACCAGGTGCACGTCGGTCCGATGTATTCCGACGCCCGGGGCACCGTCAAGATCACCTCGACCGATCCCCGCAAGCACCCGGCGGTGCAGTTCAACTATCTGTCAACAGAGCAGGACCGGCGCGAGTGGATCGAGGCGGTGCGCACCGCCCGCAAGATTCTGACGCAGCCAGCTTTCGACGAGTTCAACGCTGGCGAGATCTCACCGGGCGAGTCGGTGGAGACCGACGAGGAGATCATGGCGTGGGTCGCAAAGGACTCGGAGACAGCGCTGCACCCGTCGTGCACCACCAAGATCGGCGCGCAAAGCGATCCGATGGCGGTGCTCGATCCGACGTCGATGAACGTGTGGGGAACCGATGGGCTGAGCGTGGTCGACGCCGGGTGCATGCCCAATGTCAGCAACGGCAACACGTATGCGCCCACCATGATGATCGCCGAGAAGGCCGCCGACCTGTTGTTGGGCAATACGCCGTTGGCGCCGGATCACACCGAGGTGTACCGAGGTGACGTGGTCGAAGGTGGCCGCCGATGAGGTGCCGCACGGCGAACCGAACATGACGCGCCGCAACGTACTGCTGGTGATGGCCGACCAGCTGGCCGCACCGTTCCTGTCGATCCACGGTGGCCCGGCGGTCACCCCCAACATCGATCGGCTCGCAGCCGACGGCACGGTGTTCGATTCGGCCTACTCGAACAGCCCGCTGTGTGCTCCTGCTCGATTCGCGATGATGAGTGGCCAGCTGAATTCCAAGATCGGCGCCTACGACAATGCGTCGGAATTCGCGTCGAGTATTCCGACGTTCGCTCACCACTTGCGTGCTGCGGGGTACCAGACGTCGCTGGTCGGCAAGATGCACTTCGTCGGTCCTGATCAGCTCCACGGCTACGAAGAGCGACTGACCACCGACATCTACCCGGCAGATTTCGGGTGGACGCCGAACTGGGAGGACCCCGACGGTCGATTCGACTGGTGGTTCCACAACATGGACTCGGTGGTGCATGCCGGTGTGGCCGATGCGTCGAACCAGCTCGACTACGACGACGATGTTGCGCACTTCGCCGAACGCAAGATTCGCGACCTGTCACGCACCGCTGACGATCGACCGTGGATGCTCACCGTGTCCTTTACGCATCCTCACGACCCGTATGTGGCGCGCTCCGAATTCTGGGATCTGTATGACCACGACGAGATCCCGATGCCGCGGGTCGGCGCCCTCACAGGCGACGACCTCGACCCTCACTCGGCGCGGTTGCGTCACGTGATCGCTGCCGACGTCACCGACGTGACGCCTGAGCAAGTGCGCACAGCGCGCCATGCGTACCTGGCGAACGCGAGTTACGTCGATCACCACGTGGGCACATTGCTCGCCACCCTCGAACGTCATGGCATGCGTGACGACACGGTGGTGATCTTCACCGCCGACCACGGCGACATGCTTGGCGAGCGCGGCCTCTGGTACAAGATGACGTTCTTCGAACACGGGTGTCGCGTGCCGCTCATCGTGAGTGCACCCGGCGACGGCGGTGGCGGACGTGTCGCTGCTCACGCGAGTCTGTTGGACATCGCGCCGACGATGCTCGACGTGGCTGGGGTCGAGGTTCCCGCCGAAATGGACGGCGTGAGCTTGCTCCCCATGATCGAGGCGGGGGCCGACGACGACCACGCGGTGCTGGGGGAGTACTTCGGTGAGGGTGCGGTTGCGCCGATCTTCATGATCCGACGCGGGCGCTACAAATTCGTGTGGTCGCAGCCGGACGGCGCTCAGCTGTTCGATCTGGTTGACGACCCGGACGAACTGTCGAACCTTGTCGGCAGGTCCGAGCATCTCGACACGGTCGCCGATTTCACCGCCGAGGTGTTTCGCCGATGGGACGTCGACGCGATCGACGCCGAGGTTCGAGCAAATCAGCGTGCGCGCGCCACGGTGGACCGGGCGCTGCGCCAGGGGCGATTCACCTCATGGGATTTTCAGCCGACCACCGACGCGGCCAACCAGTACATGCGGAACCACCTGGATCTCAACGACGTCGAGTCCGGCCGACGAGCCTGACTCGACGGCTCGTCCGATCGGGGTGTTGAGGGCTCACCAGTACTCTTCGAAGTGGATGTTGCCGGGCGCGTTGCGGCGATCGACGGTGAAGCCCTTCGCGCTCAGCAGCTCGACCACGCCCGTGGTTTCCGGGAATACGAGCGTGCCGTCCTCTTCTTCGGGGATGCCGATCATTGCGGGGTTACCGCAGAGGAACACATGGGTCGTGTCGGGTGACAACGTCACGCCGAGCTTGTCTTCGAAGTCGTTGTCCTTGATGAGATCTTGGAGGTACCGCTTCGGCACGCCGGGCTCGCGCGTGGGCATCGGCATGTAGTGGTAGTTCGGGTAGCGAGCTTCGAGCTCGCGGTGCTTCTGCGAATACCCGAGGTCTTTCGCCTCGCGCACGGTGACTGCAGAGATGATCGGACCGGTGTGGCCTTTGCGGAGCAATTCGACGACCATGCCGTTGTGTGGCGCCTCACCGGTGCCGGTTGAGAAGAAGACGATTTCCGCTTTCGGATCGATCACCGGCTTGAGCGTGTAGCGCCCGGCGACCTTCGGGCCCAGATAGATCCGGTCGCCGACCGTCTTCAACGCGAGGCGCGGCGTGAGCGCAGGCGTGTTGTCCTCCGTCGGAGCGACCAACACGATGTAGAACTCGAGTTCGTCGAGTCCATTGTCGTCGGTGAGGTATCCGTGCTCGTCGAACATGCGGCTCGAGATTGAATAGGAGCGGCGGATCAGCTTGTCCCAACGCTTCTCGGCTTCGGGGTCGTCAGCGTCGTCGATGCGCTCCTCCCAGTAGCCGAGTCCGAGCGAGGCGTACTGGCCCGGAAGGTACGAGGTGTCGCCGCTGTCGGGCTTCACCCGCAGCACCCAGAGATCGGAGTGTGTCGGCTCGAATGCCGTGATCGTGGCGTTGTAGTGCTCTTCTCGAAGCTCCTCGATCGCTCCGGCGTGCTTCGCGCGTCGTTCGAGGCTCGAGGGCGCCGGTTGGACGTCGAGCTCCGGGAACAAGGCTTGGCCCATGGCGACGCCGACCTGCCATCCGGGCGCGGTGGTTGCCGGGGTGTCGTCGCCGGGGTCGCCGAGGAACCAGACCTTGCCCGACTCGAGTGCTGCGTCGGTGACGCCGACATCAGCCGGGCCGAACATGACGCGCGGCGACGCGAACACCACGTGATCGAATTGCAGATCAGGCGTGCGTCGGTCGCCGAAGTCGGCCATCGGGAAGCCGTTGACCAGCTGAATGTGGGTGGGTGCCGAGCGATAGAGCAACGTCGCTCGGCGGTCGCGCTCGAGCTGCGCCAACACGCTGGCGCCGGCAGGGGACAGCTTGGTCGGATCCATTCCGCTCGCGGCGAGCACGACGCGGTTGCCGGCGTCTGCGTACTGAGCGCTGAGCTCGACCGCGTGATCCGACAGCCCGACGATCAAGATGTCGTCATCGGTCGCTCCGTCGAACTCGCCGACGTGGACGCGGTCGCTGTCGGGAAGCGCGATCGCCGGTTTCCAATCGGGGTCGAGGTGACGGTCAGCCACGAGCGCTGCACGGGTGCGGTAGCTCAGACGATTGGTGTTGACGACCAACAGGTCACCGTCCAGCTCGACCGAGGTGACGGTCTCGCCGAACCCGACGTCGAGTTGGTTCGGTCCGATGAGATCGGGGATCGCGACTCGTGCTGCCGACTCCAGGACGCGCACCCGCTCGAGCCCGGACCGTAGGGACGAAATCGCCACGGACAGGCCGCCCGCCGAGCCTCCGATCACGACAAGGTCGTAGATGGCCGTTTGCGAAGTATCCGCTGACATGTTCACAGCGTGCCAAACCAGCTCGCATGATCTCGCATTCCAATCGGCCAGAAAAACCTCTTGCCCCGGTTCCGGCACACGGGCAACGAGGTAGTGGCTGGTTTGGTGGGGAACGTGTCGTGAGCAGGCATCGTCGATAGGCGTAGGTTGCGAGCATGACTCGCCACATCGACCTCAGCCACGTGATTTCGGACGGAATGGAGACGTATCCGGGGCTGCCGGTACCGCAGATCGACGACCATTTGACTCGGGAAGCGGCCGAGGAGATCTACGGTCCCGGCGGGACGTTTCAGATCGGGTTGGTGACCATGTGCACGAACACCGGAACGTACCTCGACGTACCGTTCCACCGGTTCGCCGATGGTCACGATCTGACGAGCCTCGACCTCGCGCGGGTGGCCTCCGTGCCGGCTGCCTGTGTTCCCGTGGAAGGCATCGGCGCGGTTTCGTTGGCCGACGTGCATGCTGTCGACCTCGAGTCCTTGCGTGGACATGCCGTGCTGTTCCGAACCGGTCACTCCACGAAGTGGGGGAGCAGTGGGTACTTCGAGCAGCACCCGTACCTCACCGAAGAAGTTGCCGTGGCGTTGGTTGAGGTCGGTGTGGCGTGCGTGGGGATCGACAGTTTGAACATCGACTCGACCAGCGGTGGCGAACGGCCAGTCCACACCGAGCTGCTTCGCCATGACGTGCCGATCATCGAGCACCTCACCAACCTCGATCGACTGCCGCTCAAGGGATTCGAGTTCACAGCGGTGCCGCCGAAGATCGAAGGCTGCGGCACCTTCACCGTTCGCGCGTATGCCACGCTGAGCGAGGAGGTGGTTTGATGACGCACCCAATCTCACTCGATCACATGCTCGCTGCCTGGAATGAGCCGGACCCGACCGAGGTTCGAAGTCACCTCGAGCAGGCGCTCGCGCCCGATGTCGACTTCATCGATCCGAGCATCGTGACGCACGGAATCGACGAGTTCGAAGCCAACGTGCACGCTGTGCAGGCCTCGATCCCGGGCGCCGTCTATGCCCGCACCAGCGCCGTCGACAGCCACCATGGCCTCTACCGCTACACGTGGCAGATCAGTCGAGCGGGCGAGACGGTGATGACAGGGTTCGACGTCACAGAGGTGGACAACAACGGCAAGGTCACGCGAGTGCTCGGGTTCTTCGGTCCGCTGCCCGACGACCCGCGTGATTGACAGCACTCCGAGGAGCGTGCTCACACGGCTGACCGCCTGAGCCAGACGTCTCAGTCAGGCAGGAGATCCACCTCGAACGAGGCGGCGAGACCCGCGGCGATCTTGCCGTCTGCCGCGGCAGCGTCAATCGCGTCGAGTTGGGTGCGGCGCGGATCGATCCCGTCGGCGACACGCACCATCACAGCTCGCCGGCCCGCAGCGTCAGCCCAGGCGTCGCCTGTGTGCGTGTCGGTGGTGTACGCCGCGTCGGCGAACTGCACATCGAATGCGAACCGATCGAAGGTGACGGTCGCCTTGGCGTCGCGCAGCCAGGCCACGACTTGCT
>CALICC010000220.1 GCA_938049325.1 uncultured Ilumatobacter sp.
CGAGCGGCGGCGGTGGGCTTGTGCAACGCGCCGAGCGGCCGATCGAGGGTCCGCGGCGAAGGTCTCGTCGAGGCGCACCACCATCCAGCCGAGCTCGTTGCAGGCGAGATCTCGGTCGTGGTCGCGTGCTTGGCCGGCGTCTCCACCGTGGAACCACGATGAGCCCGGCTCGACCGCCAAACGGATGTCGGGCCATGCAATGTCGAGGTGAAGCAGCTCGCCGGTTGGCAACTCGAGCGGGTGTTGGCGCACGGACGCCGGCAGGCCCACGTGTTCGAAGGCTTCGATGAACTGCATCTCGAGATGGCTTTGTGCGGGCCGGGGACGATCGCCGTGACGTTCGAGCCATCGCTCGACGCGCCGGACGCCGTTCTTGCCCTTGCAGCGGTGTGCCTCGAGATATGCCGCGAGTTCGAGTGGGGTGATCAAACCGAGGTGCCAGGCGTCTTCCATCGCTCGATCGAAGCGGTGTTGGGTGATCCCAGGAACCGACGCGAGGCTGAACAGCATGCGGTCGGGTTCGGCCACGGTGAGTCCCGTCGGCAGCGTCGTGCGGTCGCGACCGGCGTCGTACCAGCCCGTTCGGTCGAGGTGGAGCCAGGACGGGGTCCGGCGGCTGAACGATGCGGGGACGGTGAAGTGGATGCTGCTGCCGTGCATCTTCCGAATGCCGTAGATGCGTGCGGCTGACCACGCGCTGAGGAACCCGGTCCCGCGAGCCCACAACTGCACCGCGAAGGCGCGCTGCAGGAACGTGTCGGGATGCGACACGAGCCGGTACGTCGACGGCAGGATTTCGACGATCTCACCCCGTTGGAGCAAGCCGGTCACTTGCCGAGCTGACAGCTCGAGGCCGTCGATGAGTTCGCGTCGATGGACGGCGCCGAATTGGTTGCGAGCGAGTTGAAGAAGTTGTGTGTTGGCCACACCACTCAGTGGGTGATCGGGGCGCCGAATCGGAAATTCGTTCCCTTCTCTGTGCGATTGTCGACCTTCCAGGTCGCAGAACTTATAGAGAAGGGTTGGCCAGAGGTTCGTCAAATTTTGGAAATCGAGGGCGCCGAATTACCTACCCTTCGATATATGTATCCGGGTGGCTTTGAGGGTGGGGTGACGTGCGACGGCGCGCATATTTGATTCAGGATCCGTACGACACGGACGCGATCGAGTTCATCCGGGCGATCTTCATCGACTTCGGTCTGCGACCGGTCTGTTTCTACACCGATCCGAAAGGCCGCTACTACGGCGAGCAGGCGTTTCCCATTCTGACGAGCGACGCGATCGAAGCGAGCTTCGATGCCGATCTCGACGACCTCGGTGATCTGGCTCGCCGTGTGACCGAGACCTACGACATCGTCGGCATCGTGCCGTATCGCGAAGACACGCTCGAGGTTGCCGCGAACATCCTTCGTCATCTCGACGTCGATTGGAACTCGGCCGAGACGCTCGCCCTCTGCCGTGACAAGAACGCGATGAAGCAGCATCTCGCCACTGCCGAGCCAGCTGTGCGCGTGCCGCGTTCGGCCGCGATACGAACCTACGACGACATCGTCGCATGCGATCCTCCGAAGCGCTTCGTCCTCAAGCCGAACAGCGGGATGGGGAGCACTCATCTGGGGTTCTTCTCGGCGACAGACGATCGTGACACCGTCGAGCGACACCTCGCTCTGGACCCTGACGGGTTGTGGGCGCTCGAAGAGTTCATCGACGGCATCGAGTATCGGGTCAACGGGATGATCCGGCGCGATGGCACGGTCCAGACGTTGTTGGTGATGGAGTACCACCCGGTGCAGCTCGACGAGCACTTTGCGCTCGCGTACGCCTCGGAATCACAGGTCCACAGCACCGACGATCGGTTTGGACCACTCCACGAATACGCCGCTGCCGCGATCGGCGCGTTGGGTGTTCGCGGGGTGCCGTTCCACATGGAGGTGAAGGTCGACGACGAGGGCCCGGCGCTCATCGACTTTGGCGCCCGAGTCGGGTCCGAAGGCACCGGCTACCTGCTCAGCCAACTCCACCCTGGTCGTCCGAATCTGTACTCCGTCGCGGGTCACGACCACGTCGGGCCGAACACGTTCGCCATGGATCCAGTCGACTACGAGCACTATGACTCGATGACCTCGGTTCTGGTGTACGGCATTTCCGAGATCGGGGGAGTGATCTCATCGATGGACGGCTTCGACGAGATCGAGGCAATGCCCGAGTTCGTGAACTGGCCGGTTCGGCCCTCCATCGGCGACCCGATACGGGTGATGCGCGAGTTACGCGACAGCCCGTACATCGTCGCGCTGCGTCATGACGGACCTCCCGAACGCTCGCAAGATCTCATCGAGCACGTTCGTGCAACGATTCGGTTCAACGAACGGTCCGAGCGTCAGCGCAAGGCTCGTGCAACAGCGAAGCAGACGCTCACGAGAGCGCGCCGCAAGTCGCGGTGGATCGCGCATCGGATGAAGAGCGCTTCGGATTTGCGGACGGGTTGACGCCCGCGGTCGGGCCCGCGGCGTCAGGCCAGGTTTTCGCCGTCGAAGATGTCGCTCACGCTCGTGTCGTCGAACACGGCGCCGAGCGCTTCGGCGATCAGCGGCGCCACCGAGAGGATCTCGAGGTTCGGAAGCTGCTTCTCACTCGGCAGCGGCAGGGAGTTGGTGAGCACGAGCCGCTCGATCGGTGCGTTCTTGAGTCGATCGACTGCCGGACCTGAGAGCACGCCGTGAGTCGCCATGGCCCAGACTTCCTTGGCGCCACGCTTCTTGAGCAGCTCGGCGGCCGCGACGATCGTGCCGCCCGTGTCGATCATGTCGTCGGTCAGTACGCAGGTGCGCCCCTCGACGTCGCCCATCACTTCGGCCGCCTCGGCGACGTTGGTCGTGCCCTTCGGGCGACGCTTGTAGATGAACGCGAGGTCGGCGTCGGGGCCGAGGTGCTGCGCCATGCGTTCGGCGACCTTGATGCGGCCGGCGTCGGGTGAAACGATCACCGGCGCTTCGGCGTTGTCGCGGACGTACTGCTCGAGCACCGGCATCGCGGTGAGGTGGTCGACCGGGCCGTCGAAGAAGCCCTGGATCTGACCGGAGTGCAGATCGATCGAGATCATCCGCTTGGCGCCCGCAGCTTTGAACATGTCAGCGATGAGGCGGGCGGTGATCGGCTCGCGTCCGGCGGCCTTGCGGTCTTGGCGGGCGTAGCCGTAGAACGGGCACACCGCGGTGATGCGCTTGGCCGAAGCGCGCGACGCGGCGTCGATCATGATGAGATGTTCCATGATCGAGTCGTTGACGGAACGCTCGTCGACGCCGAAGTGCGTCTGCATGACGAAGACGTCGGTGCCGCGCACGGACTCGCCGAAACTGCACCGAACTTCGCCGTTCGCGAATTCCACGAGATTGGCGTTGCCGATCTCGATGTTCAGGTGTGTCGCCACCTCCTCGGCCAATGCGGGGTGAGTGCGCCCGGTGTACAGCGCAAGCCGCTTGGTGGTGACCTTTTCCATGGGGTGAGCCTTCCGCTGTGACGGTGATGAGGGAGAGTCCGACCGGTGACGGGGCGTCACCCAGCGGGCGCAGTGTAGAACGGCCCGGTCACGGTTTCCGACTGGACGATCGAACCGGCCCCGAGGTGGGCGTAGGGACCCACGGTCGACCCGCCGCCGATCTTCGCTTCGGTGCCGACGCAATGGGCGACGGTGGAGTCGTTGCCGACCGAACAATCGACGAGCTGAACGTCGGGTCCGATCTCGCATTGGTCGCCGATGGAGGTGTTGCCCTGCAGCATTGTGCCGGGGTACAGCGTGACGTCGCGGCCGATCGTCACGGTGACGTCGATGAAGGTCTGTCGCGGATCGAGCATCGTCACACCGTTGAGCAGCCAGCGTCGGTTGGTTCGTGCGCGCAGTTCGCGCTCGGCGAGCGCAAGCTGCCACCGATCGTTGACGCCCTGCGTTTCTTGCGTCGGGGCTTGGACACACCCGACACGGTGGCCCATACCCGCCAGGACCGACACCACGTCGGTCAGGTAGTACTCGCCCTGCGTGTTGTCGGTGGTGAGGCCGCGTAGGGCCGGGCCCAGCAGGTCGCGCCGGAACGCGTAGATGCCGGTGTTCCATTCTTTGATGTCGAGTTCTTCGGGAGAGGCATCGCGCTGTTCGACGACGCGCAGCACTTGCCCGTCGGGTTTGCGCACGATGCGGCCATAGCCGGTCGGGTCGTCCATCACCGATGTGAGCAAGGTGGCGGCGTTGCCATTGGCCACGTGGGTGGCAACGAGTTCGTCGAGCGTCTCGGGGCGCAACAGCGGTGCGTCGCCGTTGAGAACGACGATCGTCGATTCGTCGTCGTAGTCGTCGCCGTCGAACGCGGTCATGCCGATCGAGGTCGCGTCACCGGTCCCGTTCTGCTCGACCTGTTCGACGAATGCGACGTTCGCCCATGACGGCGAGAGATCTTGGACTTTCTTGGTGACCTGCTCGGCGCCGTGACCGACCACGACGGCGGTGCGTTCAGGGGCAAGCTTCTCGAGTGCGTGGATCACGTGGAGCACCATCGAGCGGCCGCAGATCATGTGCAGTGGCTTGGGTCGACTCGATCGCATCCGAGTTCCCTCGCCAGCCGCCAGGACAATCGCCGAAACGCTCATGCGGTCGAGGCTACCCACGACCTGCAATCAGTTCCCGGGGGAGGAATCGAACCCCCATTCTCGGCACCAAAAACCGCTGTCTTACCGTTAGACGACCCGGGAAAGGCATCATGGCCAGCCCGCTACCGTATCGCCGCGTGGCGTGCACACCCACGCCCGATAGCGTTGCCTGCCTTATGGGTTCTCTGATCAAGAAGCGTCGCAAGCGCATGCGCAAGAAGAAGCACAAGAAGATGTTGCGGCGCACGCGTCACCAGCGTCGCAAGTAGTCATCTCTACGATTCACGTGAACGTTCGATCGTTCGCGTGACCACGACACGAGCGCCCTCGTCGACCAAGTCGGTGAGGGCGTCGTCGCGTCGCCCCTCGGTGAACCAGGTTGCTCCGCTGCCGGCGAGCAACGGTGCGATGCCGAGGCGTTCAGCGATCGCATCACGCCACCATTGCATCCGCGGCTCGACGTGGAGTGCTGCAGCTTCGAGGTCGTTCGGTCCGTCGCCTGTCGGTCCGCCCAATTCGTCCCACGCCTTGTAGGCCGCCGGAGTGCTGACACCGAGTGGTGGGATGATCAGCGTGATCTCGCGTTCGACGTGAGGCAGTGGTTCGACGATTTCGCCGATACCGAGCACGCGCGCTCTGCCGCCGACCAGGCAGAACGAGATGTCGGCGCCGATCTCGGATGCGGTCAGTAGATCGTGCGCTGTCGTGCCGAAACCACCCCAGCGAAGAACCGCTGCGGCGTCGGTCGAGCCGCCACCGAGTCCGCCGCCGTGCGGGATCTGCTTGTCGATGGTGACGTGGGCGTCGCGCTCGACCAATTCGAGCGCGCGGGCGACCAGGTTCGTCCGATCGGTCGGGACACCTTCAGCGAACGGGCCGCGGGCGGAGATACCCGATCTGGTCGGGTCGATCGTGATCAGGTCGTGCAGATCGAGGCTGACCATCTCGGCGTCGATCAGGTGGTAGCCGTCGTCGCGCACGCCGACCATGGCGAGCGACATCGTGAGCTTCGCGTGCGCTCGGATGGTGACGGTCATGACGGTGCCGCCGCAGCGAGGTGTGCGTGTGTGAGCCGGACCCATTCGTCGACGCCCAGTTCTTCGGGGCGTGCCGTGGGCGCGATGCCGGCGGCTTCGAACTCGGCGGCCGTGACCACCGAGGCCAGCGACTTGCGCAGCATCTTGCGTCGTTGTCCGAACGCTGTCTTGACCAATGCGAAGAGTTGGCCGGGGTCGACGGCGGGCGGCTCGCGTCGCTCGATCTCGACCAGGGCACTCTCGACGTTCGGCTTCGGGTAGAAGACCGTTGCGGGTACATGACCCACGATGCGTGCAGTGCCCCAGTACGACGCTTTGACGCTGACTGCGCCGTACGCGCTCGAGCCCGGCGCCGCCGCGAACCGCTCGGCCACCTCGCGTTGGACCATCACGAGCAACCTCGTGACGTGAGCGACGTCGTCGAGGATGTCACAGACGAGCGGGGTGCCGACGTTGTACGGAAGGTTGGCGACCAGTGTCCAGCCGTTGGGCACGTCAGGGTCGAGCAGTTCGTTCCAGTCGACGTCCATCGCGTTTGCTTCGACGACACGCACGTTCGGTATCTCGCGTACGACCTCGGTCAGCAGCGGAACGACCCCGTGATCGACTTCGACGGCGGTCACGTTGGCGCCGGTTTCGGCGAGCGCAAGCGTCAACGACCCGAGGCCAGCGCCGATTTCGACGACGTGGTCTCCCGCGCCGACACGCGCGAGCTCGGCGATCTTGCGCACCGTGTTGGGATCGGTGACGAAGTTCTGACCGAGATCGCGTCGCGGTGCGAGGCCGTGGTCGTCGAGGAATGCTTTGATGACCGGACGAGAGTGGGTCACTGCGCGAGTTCGACCGGGATCGGCGCGTCGGTCAGGTCGGCGAGCTGCGAGAACGTGTCGGTGTGCATGACGACGTCGGCGACCTGGTTGACCGGGCCGATTGCGGTCACGCACGTGATCGATCGCCCGTTATCGAGGTTGGTGATCGTGACGCTCAAACCGGATCGGAGATCGCGAACCAAGCACGAGCGGACGCCGGCGACGGTGCTGCGATAGCTCCCGGACAATTCGAGGGGAGCGATCTCGGGCCGCCGGGGCACGGCGATATCGGCGACGCCAGGATTGAGATCGGACGCGGGTCCGTCCATGAAGATCGGTTCGTCGTCGGGCGCCTCGAGCGGTGGTCGATTGGACGAGCCCGACGGATCGTCGACGACCACAGCGGCATCGGATGGTGAAGCTGAGTTGTCGGCCTCGTCGGATTTCGTGAAGAACCAAACGGCCGGGATGGCGACGAGGGTCACGATCGCCAGGAGCAGCGTGCGTCGTCTGTCAGAGTCCTCGAATGCCATGGTCGTCAGTGCGTGCGCAGACCGGTTCGGGATCGGTCGCGGAGCGCTTTCAGCGTATCCGCAGGGTGGTGCGCGGCGTCGTCGGGTCCGCGTGAGCTGTGACTCAGGTGGCGGCGTCGGCGCCGAGGCGGTGTCCGAACGCCGCGTGCGTGGCGGCGACGGTTGCTGCGGCGAGTTCGAGCACCGGTTCGTCGCGAAGGTCTGCGAGGAACTGCCCGACGTGGGGGACCCAAGCGGGACGGTTCTTCTTGCCGCGGTGCGGGACGGGAGCGAGGTATGGACTGTCGGTCTCGACCAACATCTTGTCGCTCGGACACAGGAGAGCTGCCTCCTGGGTGTCTTTGGCCGAATTGAAGGTCACGATGCCGGAGAACGACAGGAAGATCCCGCGTTCGAGACCCCGAGTCGCGTCGTCGGGGCCGCCGGTGAAGCAGTGGAAGATGGTGCGGTCGGGCGTGCCTTCGACGTCGAGGATCTCGAAGGTTTCGTCCCACGCGTCGCGCGTGTGGATCACGAGCGTTTGGTCGTGCTCGTGTGCGAGGCGGATGTGCTCGGCGAACACCTCACGCTGTTGATCTCGAGGAGAGTGCTCGTAGTAGTAGTCGAGGCCAGCCTCACCGATGCCGACGATGCCCGGCGTCGAGAGGAGGTCGACGATCGACTCGGTGCCGTTCTTGGCATCGTGAGGGTGCAGCCCGACGGTGGCGAACACGTTGTCGTGGCGCGAGGCCACGTCGATCGCCGCCAATGACGTTTCCCGGTCGCAGCCGACCGTGACCAGGATGTCGACACCCATCTCGTTCGCTGACGCGACGGCACCGTCGGGTCCGTCGGGGATCCGCTCGTCATGGATGTGGCAATGACTGTCGATGTACCGCGGCTGGTTCATGTTAGATCACAGCTTGATGCGGGGGAACAGCGGGTCACCCTTGATGACCTCGTTGCCTGCGGGGTACTGGCCCCATGCAGCAGCGTCAGGCAGCCGCTGATCGACGACGAGCCCAGTCATGCCGATGCGTTCCCACACAGCCTGTGCCGTGTCGGGGATCGCCGGTGAGCAGAGGATGGCGACGATACGCAGCGCTTCGAGCGCGTCGCCCATCACCGCGTCGACGGCGTCGCCCGGCTCGGCCTTCCACGGCTCGTTCTGCTCGAGGTAGCCGTTGGTTGCGCGGATGAGCCCCCACGTGGCATCGAGCGCTTTGCTCGGTTGGAGGTCGTCCCAGAACTTGGCCGTGTCGGTGAATGCCGTGCGTGCTGCCTCGGCAAGCACGCTGTCGGGATCCGGCGCCGTGCCGAGCCCGCCGCATTTCTTCGTGACCACGGTCGCGACTCGGGCCGCCAAGTTGCCGAGGTTGTTCGCCAGGTCGGTGTTGTACTTGCCGACGAGTCCTTCGTATGTGAAGTCACCGTCGTTGCCGTAGGCGGTTTCGGCGAGCACGTAGTAGCGGAAGCCGTCGAGGCCCACGTCGTCGATGAGGTCGAGGGGGTCGACGACGTTGCCCGAGGTCTTGCTCATCTTCTCGCCGCCGACGAGGAGCCAGCCGCCGATCGCCCAACGTGCCGGCGGCTCGATACCGGCGGATAGCAGCATGGCTGGCCAGTACACGCAGTGCTGGCGAACGATGTCCTTGCCGATGAGGTGGGTGGCGGGCCACCAGTCGGTGTAGTCCTGGGTGTCGTCGCCGAAGCCCACGGCCGCCAGATAGTTGGTGAGCGCGTCGAACCACACGTAGGTGACGTGCTTGTCGTCCCACGGCAGCGGGATGCCCCACTCCAACGACGTGCGGCTGATGGAGAAGTCGCGCAGGCCCCCGCGGATGAGACCGAGGGCTTCGTTGCCGCGCTGCTCGGGCGTGAGTGCGTTCGGATGCTTCGCGTACCAGTCGAGGAGGCGATCTTGGAAGCGGCTCAAGCGGAAGAAGTAGTTCTCCTCTTCGAAGTACTCGACCGGGGTGCGGTGCGTGGGGCAGCAGCCTTCGGTGCCGTCGACCTCGATCAGTTCATCGTCGGAGTAGTACTCCTCGCAGGCAACGCAGTACTTGCCCGCGAACGTGTCGAGCTCGATGTCGCCCGCGTCGTAGCAACGCTGGAGCAACTCGGCGACGGCGGCCCTGTGGCGCGGTTCGGTGGTCCGGATGAAGTCGTCGTTGGCGATGTTCAGTTTGTCCCAGGCGGCGGCGAACTTCGGAGCGATCTCGTCGGTGAACGCCTGTGGGGTGACGCCGGCGGCCTCGGCGGCTTGCTGGATCTTCAAGCCGTGTTCGTCCGTGCCGGTGAGGAACTTCGTGTCGTTGCCCATCAGACGACTCCAACGGGTGATCGCATCGCCGATGATCGTCGTGTAGGCGTGGCCGAGGTGCGGCTCCGCGTTCACGTAGTAGATCGGGGTCGTCACATACGTCCGGCTCACGGTCGCAACGCTAGAGGGTCAGGGGACGGCCGCCACGGTGAGAATTCGGCCGAGCGGCCGGCTCGTTCAGCATTCCGACCGGGAACCGCGTGTCGCCGTTCACAGCGATTGGGTTTCGTGCACTCCGGCTGTGGTCCGTACGTTGCAGCCATGTCTTCGCTCTTTGCCAATGCCACTGCGGTCGAAGCCCTCGATGTCGACCAGCAAGTCGGTGGCCGGTTCGACGCGACGGTGCACGACGGCTGGGACATCGGTGGGAACGCGAACGGCGGCTATCTGATGGCGATCGCCGGTCGAGCGATGGCTGAGACCGTCGGCCGACCTCCGATCACGCTGACCGGCCACTACCTGCGCCCGGCACCGGCCGGGCCCTGCGAGATCGAGACCACCGTGGTGCGTTCCGGTCGGCGACTGGCCACGGTCTCGGCAACGTTGTCGATGAACTCCAAACCGACGCTGACGCTGCTCGGCACGTTTGGTGATCAGCAGCCAGGCGGGCCTCATCGAGAGATGAGTGGGCCGGTCGACCTGCCGTCGTTCGAGGACTGCGCATCGGAAGGGGAAGCTGAAGGTGCGGCTGTCCCGGAGATGATGAACAGAGTCGACATTCGATTCCGGCCGGGCGACGGGGGCTTTCGAGTAGGCGAGCCGACCGGCGCCGCCGAGGTGCAGGGGTGGTTTGCCCTCGCCGACGGCGAGCTCATCGACGCCGTCGGATTGCTGCTCGCGTCCGACGCATTCCCGCCGCCGATCTTCAACTCCGGACTCCCGATCGGCTGGGCGCCGACCGTGGAACTGACGGTGCATATCCGAGGGGTGCCTTCGCCTGGCCCGCTGCGCTGCGCGTTCCGGTCGCGATTCATCCACGATGGGTTGCTCGACGAGGAAGGCGAAATCTGGGACTCCACCGGAGCGTTGGTGGCCCAGTCGCGCCAGCTCGCGCTGTTGCCGCGCTGATCGCTGTCGCTTCGTGGCCGTCGTGTCGACGGTGATCGAAGGCGGCGTACTGTGGGTGGATGCGAGGTGTGACGGTCGACGTCGAGTTGACCAACCGCTGCAATGCGACGTGCAATTTCTGCCCGCGTGACCGAACCCCTGAGCAAGGCCGGATGTCGGCCGACACGTTCGAGCAGGTCGTGGCGCGAGTCGTCGAGTTCCGGTCGGCGCTCGCTGGCACCGAGGTCAGCGGTGACGCGCTGACCGTGTCGTTCTGCGGACTCGGCGAGCCGCTCCTGCATTCGTCGATCGCGGCCTACGTGGGCAGATTTCGGTCGATGGGACTCCCCGTCGTGTTGTCGTCGAACGCATCACTTCTCGACGAGTCCCGCGGACAGGCCCTCGTCGACGCCGGTCTCACCCACGCCTTCCTCAACGTCGGTGCCACCGAAGCGAACTACGAGGAGTTGTACGGGCTGCCTTTCGCGACCACGCGTGACAACGTCGTTCGGTTTCGCGAGCTCGCAGCGAATCGATGCCGGATCAGTGTGGTCGTGATCGATCACGACGGTGATGCTGATGCGGCGAGCGACGCGGTTGGCTACTGGCGGAGTCTCGGTCTGACGGTCAGTGTCTGGGGCCTGATCAACCGCGGTGGATCGTTGCCGGTCGAACACATGCGATATCGGGACTTCGCCGAGGTCTCCGACGCGAACAGCATGCTGCGAGATCGATTTCCCGATGGACCCGCGTGCGCCGTCCCGCAGCGATTCCACTTCGTCGGTTGGAATGGACAGCACTACCTGTGTTCGTCTGACTGGGAGAAGCGTTCATCGCACGGCCACGTGAGCAACACGTCGTTCGCGGAAGCCGCTGCGTCGAAGCTGCGGGCGGCACAATCCCGTGAGCCGGTGTGCGCGTCGTGTACTCACGATCCGACGAACCGACTCGCAACGGCGATCCGCGACGGTGATCCGCGGTCGACCGAGGAGATCGTTGGTGACATCGCTGAGGACGTCGCTGATGCGTCGACCCTCGCGGCCTTGGGTGTTGCGATGTCCACGCAGCCGCGTCGTCGAATTCCGGTGCGGTCCACCGACACCACTGGCGTGAACACATGCACCGAGCGGGTCATCGGACACGGTGAGCAATCACGCGTCAGCGGCGCAGGAACGATGACTTCGACTTGGTGACCTGTGTGCCGAGCACGAAACCACCGACGCCCACGCCCGCCGTTGCGACGCCCGACAGCGTGCGTCGAATCACCGACTTCGTTCGCTGACTGAAGATCACGATCGGCCAACCGTTGCGGCGCGCGTGCCGCTCCAACTTCGAGTCGGGGTTGACGGCGACCGGGTGGCCGACCGCTTCGAGCATCGGGAGGTCACTCGCCGAGTCGCTGTAGGCGTAGCTCTGCGCGAGGTCGTAGTTGTTCCACGACGCGAGCGACTGCATTGCCTCGACCTTGCCTTCGCCGTAGCAGAACGGCCCGTCGAGCTCGCCGGTGTACACGCCGTTGTCGATGACGCCGCGGGTGCCGATCCCGCTGGTCATGCCGAGCGCGTGTGCGAGCGGTTCGACGATCTCCTGAGGTGCGGCCGACACGATGAACGTGTCGCGCCCGGCGCGGCGATGGCGTTCGAGGAGCCGCTTGGCCTCGGGGCGGACGCGGTCGATCAACCGCGGGAGGATGTCGGCGTTGATGCCTTGCAGGTCGGCCTGGCGCAGACCGGTGACGGCGCCGAGAATTCGTTTGCGGACTTCGTTGCTCGTGTCGTCGCTGGCGCCGAACAACTTGAACGCCAGGGCACCGCCTGCGTCGCGTACGAACTCATGAGTCGGGACGAGCCCGGCCTTGCGAGCTTGAATGGCGAGGGTGAACGCGGACGACCCCGAGATGAGCGTCCGGTCGAGATCGAAGAACGCCGCGCTCGGACCGCTGCCGGTGCCGGTGACGTAGTTACTCATTGGTTGGACCGCCGTTCGTGTGCGCGGGCGCAGCGGAAGTGGGCGTCGTGTCGCCGATCGCAACGGCCAGCGCGTACACCTCGCGTTTGCGCCGACCGGTTGCGGTGGCGACCGCGGCAGCAGCGTCGCGGGTCGACATGCCATCGTCGAGCGCCGCTCTGATCGAGGTGGTGACGCTGGCGTCGTCGGGCGGTTCGGTGTTGACCACGACCGGGCCGAGAACGACGACGTACTCGCCTCGCGGTTCGCCGATGTCGATGTCGCCGAGGGTGCCGCGCACCGTTTCCTCGTGCATCTTGGTCAGTTCCCTCGACACGCTGACCAGGCGATCGGCGCCGCATGCGGCGAGCAGGTCGGCGAGCGTGCGCTCGATGCGATGCGGCGCCTCGTAGAGCACGATCGTCCGGTGTTCGGACGCGATCTCGGCGAGTCGAGTGGTGCGCTCGGGGCCTTTGCGGGGCAGGAATCCCTCGTAGACGTAGCGGCTGCTCGGCATGCCGCTGATCGTGACGGCCATGGTGGCCGCGGCTGGTCCGGGCACCGCGCTGACCACGTGACCGGCATCGAGGGCGGCCACCACCAATCGTTCACCCGGGTCGGAGATGCCTGGCGTTCCGGCGTCGCTCACCACTGCGACGTCGCCGCCTGATGCGAGCACGTTGAGAACGTCGTCGATGCGGGAGAACTCGGTGTGTTCGTTGCACACGGCGAGCCGTTCGGCGCGAATTCCCGCGTGTTGCAGGAGCTTGCCGGTTCGGCGGGTGTCTTCACAGCACACGAGTGCGACCGCGGCGAGTACCTCGCTGGCGCGTGGTGCGAGGTCTCCGAGGTTCCCGATCGGGGTGGCGACCAACCAGAGCGTGCTCACGGAGTCGTCCCCGGAGACGGATGGGCCTCGTCGCGAAGCTCGATCACGTCGCCGACGTGGAGGCCCCATCGCGCAAACGCTCCCGCCTGCGCTTCGATGACGTGGCGGGCGCGAAGTACGGGGAGTCCGATTCGTCGACGTGGCATCTGCACGGTGCGGATGACGAGTCCGTCGCGGTCGACGAACGCCACGTCGATCGGGAAACGCATCCCGACGGTGTGGACCCATCGGCAGCCGTCGATCACGAGGGCGCCATCGATGCCATCGCGGCCGAGGAGTCCGCGCCGTTTTGCGGCGCGATCGGTGGCGTGTTCAGCGGAGGCGAGGACTCGTGCGTCGCTCATCAGCCAAGACATGTGATGAGCATGGCACGCAACTCGGCGGTTACGGACAGCGCGTGCCCCACCCTGGGTCCTTTTGGTTCCGGCACCCGCGCTACCCAGTGGATGGCCGTCAGACGTTGAAGCGGAACTCCATCACGTCGCCATCTTGGGCCACGTAGTCCTTGCCTTCCATCCGCATCTTGCCGACCTCTTTGGCAGCGTTCCACGAACCGAGTTCGAGCAGCTCGTCCCATTGGATGACCTCAGCTTTGATGAAGCCCCGCTGGAAGTCGCCGTGGATTCGCCCGGCGCACACCGGAGCGGTTGACCCTTCGTGGAACGTCCATGCGCGCGACTCCTGCTCGCCGGTGGTGAGGTATGTGCGCAGACCGAGGAGGTGGTACGCGCTGCGTACCATGCGGAACAGCGCACCTTCGCCGAGGCCGAACCCTTCGAGGATCTCCTTACGCTCGTCGGGGTCGGTGATCGCCGCGGCTTCGGCTTCCATCTGGATGCACATGCCGATGACTTCG
>CALICC010000221.1 GCA_938049325.1 uncultured Ilumatobacter sp.
GACGGTGCACTCATCTACTCGAAGTCCGAGACGGGCCGCCAGGCCGAACCCGGTGAAGTGCTCGCTGCGTTCGAGCAACTCCTCCCCATCGACTTCCGCCGCTACGGTTCATAAAGCCATCCTGAACATTCACACCCATTCATTCAGCAACCCTTCAATGTGGATTCACGCCAGGCGTGAAACAACACAATGTGGATCCACGCCAGGCGTGAAACAACACAATGTGGATTCACGCCAGGCGTGAAACGACACAATGTGGATTCACGCCAGGCGTGAATGCACTCAGGAGAGGCGTTGTCGGTATTGGTCGTCGGTGAACTCACGAACGATGCGCAACTCGTCGGTCAGAGAGTTCCAGATCGCAATGGCCGGCAACGCAATGCCGTTGAACGTGGTGGTCTTGACCATCGAATAGTGCGCCTGATCGAGAAAAGCCAACCGCTGCCCCACCGCCGGAACCCCTGGAAACGCATACGTGCCAACGACGTCGCCCGCGAGACAGCTCGGCCCGCCCAGCCGGACCTGAGTCGCACCACCCTCTCCGAGCAGCGCAGGTCGATAGGGCGCTTCGAGCACGTCGGGCATGTGGCAGGTCGCCGAGATGTCGAGGATTGCATTGTCACCGCCGTTCGTCATGACGTCGAGCACCTCCCCCACAAGAATCCCGGCATCGAGCGCGACTGCCTCACCGGGCTCCAGGTGCACGTCACATCCGGTTTCGCCACGAATCTCGTCGATGAGCTCCACCAGTGCGTCTCGGTCATAGTCGTGGCGGGTGATGTGGTGACCACCACCCAGGTTGATCCATTGCAGTCCGCCAACCAGACTTGAGAGTGGCTTTCTGATTGCGTGCCACGTTCGCTGCAGTGGCTCAACACCCTGCTCGCACAACGTGTGCATGTGCAGGCCGTCCACGTCGTCGAGATCGCTGGCGTCCAGCTGGCTGATCGGCGTACCGAGCCGGGAACCGGGTGCCGCCGGGTCGTAGCGGGGCGTCTCGACCTCGGAGTGCTCGGGGTTGATGCGCAGCCCAACCGAGATCGTGCGCCCACGCTCGCGCGCTGACTCGATGTTCGACCGGAACCGGTCGTGTTGGCGCGGCGTGTTGAAGATGATGTGATCCGACAGATCGAGAATCTCGTCGATCTCTGATGGTCGAAATGCTGCGGCGTAGGTGATCACCGTTCCTGCGTAGTGCGATCTGGCCAAACGGGCCTCCCAAAGCCCAGACGAACACGTGCCCGACAAGGCCCGGGAGACGTTCGGCGCCAACGCCCACATCGCAAACGCCTTGAGCGCCGCGAACATCGATGCACCAGATCGCTCGGCGACGTCGGCGAGCACGACCAAGTTCGCGTCGAGCTTGGCCTCGTCGATGACGAAGCACGGCGACGGGACGCGGCCGAGGTCGAAGTCGGCGAACGCTCCAGGGTCGCCCGCTTGCGTCTGCATCGTCAGCGTCGCCCATCGGTGGACATCAGAATTCCACCGGTCCGTCGAGTTGGGTCACCGTCCACGGCAGCCCGTGATCGTTCAACATCTCCATGAACGGGTCGGGGTCGAGTTGCTCGATGTTGAACACTCCCGCACCGCTCCACACACTCTGGACCATGAGTGCGGCGCCGATCATCGCGGGAACGCCCGTCGTGTAGCTGACGGCCTGCGACCCGACCTCGGCGAAACACGCTTCGTGATCGCACACGTTGAAAATGTGCACCGTCGTGTCACCGCTGCCATCGATCGCAGGTCCGGTGATGATGTCGCCGATGTTCGTCTTGCCGGTGGTGCGTTCACCGAGGCCTGCGGGTTCGGGCAACACCGACGCGAGGAACTGCAGCGGGACGATCTCGTGACCGTTGTGCAGCACCGGTTCGATCCCGGTCATGCCGACGTTCTGCAGCACCGTCACGTGGTTGATATAGGCGTCACCGAACGTCATCCAAAAGCGTGCCCGCTCGATCTCGGGGAAGTGAGCGGTGAGGCTTTCGAGCTCTTCGTGGAACATCAGATACGCGTTGCGCTCACCGATCTGATCGAAGTCGAACGGCACCTTCGTGGTCAAGGCCGGCGATTCGACCCAACGGCCGCGCTCCCAGTGACGAGCTGGCGCGGTGACCTCGCGAATGTTGATCTCGGGATTGAAGTTGGTGGCGAACGGGTGGCCGTGGTCGCCGCCGTTGCAGTCGAGGATGTCGATCTGACGGATACCACTCACGACGTGCTTGCGGACCCAGGTGGCAAACACCGATGTGACGCCGGGGTCGAAGCCCGAGCCGAGCACCGCCATGATTCCGGCGTCGCGAAAGCGATCGTGCAGTTTCCACTGATGCGAGTACTCGAACCGCGCTTCGTCCGGCGGTTCGTAGTTGGCAGTGTCGAGATATGGGGTGCCGGTACGGAGGCACGCCTCCATCAGCGCGAGGTCTTGATATGGCAGTGCCAGGTTGACGAGTAGGTCGGGTTCGATGCGCTCGATCAACGCGACGGTCGCGGCGACGTCGTCGGCATCGATCGCGTCGACCGAGATCGTGACGCCGGTGCGGGTGAGAACGGACTCGGCGATCGCGGTGCACTTGGCGACGGTGCGACTCGCGAGATGGATCTCGTCGAACACGTCGGCGAGCATCGCCATCTTGTGGATTGCTACATGGCCGACGCCGCCTGCGCCGATCACCAACACCTTGGTCATGTCTGGTTTCCCTCTGATGTGGCCCGCATCAGTGCTCGCGTCAGTGCTCGAAGTAGGTGTAGCTACTCAAGCTGTGACGAAACGTCGAGATCAGTGTGCGCCGCCCCGCTGCGTCGATTCGTCCCGCATCGACCGCAGCATCGACTCGCTTCTTGAAGCTATCGAGGCAGACCCTCGGGTCATACTCGACATACGACAACACCTCGGCAATCGTGTCGCCTTCGGTCTCGGCGAGCAGCTCGAAGTCACCGTTCTCGAGCAACCCGACTGTGACGACGTTGGTGTCGCCGAACAAGTTGTGCAGGTCTCCCAGCGTTTCTTGATACGCACCGACGAGGAACACGCCAAGGTGATAGCGCTCGCCCGGAACGAGGTCGTGTACGGGCAATGATTCGCTCACGCCGTGTGCGGTGACGAAGCGGTCGATCTTTCCATCGCTGTCGCAGGTGGTGTCGGACACGATCGCCCGACGTGTCGGTGCCTCGTCGAGTCGCTGGATTGGAAGGACCGGATGGATCTGATCGATCGCCCATGTGTCGGGCAGGCTCTGGAACACGGACAGATTGCCGTGATAGATGTCGACGTGTTGCGCGAGCAATTTCTCGACGCCCTCGTCAACACTGTCGGCAGTGCGGGCCAACTGCTTCAACCGCCGAATGACGGTGAGAAAGCCCTCTTCCGAACGCGCCAACTGCTCCAACGACAGCAGTCCACGCCGGAAGTTCTGGCGCAACTCGTTGCGGTAGTACTCGGCGTCGGACACACACTCCTGGAGCCGGTCGACATCGATGTAGTCGTGGATGTGGATCAGGTTCTTGAGGAGCGGGTGGTCGTCAGGCTGGTGCTCGATCCGCTCGGTGCGGTCGTAGTACGTCGCCTCGAGCACGTCGAACACGAGGATCGAGCTCGACGCGACGATCGCACGCCCGCTCTCGGTGATCAACGTCGGATGCGACTCCCCGGCAGCATCGAGGACGTACTCGACGGTTTCCACGACGTTGACGCAGTACTCCGACAGTGTGTAGTTCGTGGAGTGTGCGGCGGATCGGTGCTCGCCGGTGTAGTCGACTCCGAGACCGCCGCCCAGGTCGAAGTACGACAGCGGAGCCCCCTGTTGGCGCAACGCGACGAAGAACCGGGCGGCTTCGGATGTCGCGCTACGGATCTCGTTGACATTCGGAATCTGTGAGCCGATGTGGGAGTGCTGGAGCTCGAGGCAATCGAGCATGCCGGCCTCGCGAAGACGCTCGACGATGACCATCAGGTCCGACGCACCAACACCGAACGCAGACCGATCGCCTGACGACGACGCCCACGAACCACTGCTCTTCTGAGTGAGCTTGATGCGCACGCCGAGCAATGGTCGTTCGCCGAGGCGCTCGGCGACACGCAAGACGACGTCGAGTTCTCCGAGACTCTCGAGGACGATCACACATGAGACGCCGATGTTCTGCGCCGAGATCGCGAGCTGCACGAAGTCGTCGTCCTTCACACCGTTGCACACGATCAACGACCCGTCGCTCAGGTCACGGCTGAGAGCGATCAACAACTCGGGCTTCGATCCGACTTCGAGCCCGAGGTTCCATGACGCGCCGTGTTCGACGATCCGATCGATGACATCGGCCTGCTGGTTCACCTTGACCGGATAGATCGATTGGTACGTCCCGCCATATCCGGTTTCACCGATCGCCCGACCAAACGACTCGTTCAGCGTGTCGATCCGACTGTGCAAGAAGGGGGCGAAACGAATCAACACCGGCGCTACAACACCGCGCTGATCGAGGTCGCGCACGATCGACGGCAAACTGACAGCGGGGAGGTCCGGGCGCTCCGGGTTGCGGAGGCCGAGGTCACCGTTGTCGAGCACCTCGAAGAGGTCGTCACCCCAGCGGCCGAGGCCGTACGGGTCGTCGTGCATCATGCTCCGCCCGCGAGCAGCTGGTCAACGGGAGCGAAGTCGTCGGTCAGCACGCGCGCTCCATCGAGATAGTCGTCGAGTTCGTCGCCGGCGACGAGTTCACCGACCACCCGATCGGGGTCGCTGAGTTCCTCGGGCGTGGCGCTGGGATCGACGTCGCTCAGCAACCGTTCGGTGAGCTCGTCGATGTCGAGCGGCGCCTGGCTGGCCACGACCACGGAGTTGCCGTTTCGACCGAGAACGATGCCGGGCCCCCGAACCACCGCGACGTGCTCGAACACGCTCGCAATCGTCGCGGCTTCAGCCTGCAAGAAGCGCTCGCCGCTGCCATCGATGATGTTGGCGACGTACAGGCCATCGCTGCGGAGCACTCGATCGATCGTCTCCATGAATTCTTGTGTCGCGAGGTGGAACGGCACTGCTCGGCTGCCGAAGGCGTCGCCCACGACGACGTCGGCCGATTCGTCGGCGAGGTCGTCGAAGCTCAGCCGTCCGTCGCCGACAACGATCTCGACGTCGTCGCCACGGTCGAAGTCGATCTGCTGCTCGACGACCTCGACCAGGTCACCGTCGATTTCGAGGATCGTCTGCTCACTTCCGGGTCGCGTGGCACGCACGTACCGGGGAACCGTGAACGCTCCCCCGCCGAGATACACGGCGTCAATCGGACCGTTCGTCGTCGTCTCGATGGCATCGGCGATGCGACGGATGTACCAGAACTCGAGCAGCGTCGGATCATTGAGGTCGACGTAGCTGTGCCGAAGGTCGTCGAGAAGCAACGTGCGGCCCGACTCGAGCGCAGGGTCTTCGAGCACCGACAGGCAGTAGTACGACGTTTGTGTTTCACAGGGCGAATCGATGGTGGCCACCCCGACCAGCGACAGGGCAGCCACACCGGTGATGCTCAGCATCTCGTTCGCCGGAGCGGCGCGATCGGCCAGCCATGTCGCGAACCCCGACACGATGAGCACGACGCCGACGGCGACGATGAGCGTGGTGACCGCTGCTGCTGAAACCAGCACGAACCCCGTAAAGAACGTGCCGAACAACGCACCGGCGGTACTCCATGCCGAAAGCCGACCGACGATCGAACCGGTGGCGGCGAGGTCGCGCAACTGCAGCTTCACCACGGCTGGCGGCACCGCGCTGAGCACCGTGGCCGACGGAAGGAAGCCGAACGCCGTCAGAACGAGGATCTGCAAGCCGCCGCCCGAACCGCCGCCTTCACCGAGCACTCGGACGATCGGAATCGTGGCGATTGCCAGCGCACCACCGAGCACGAGCAGCACTGGCAGCAACCGGCGCGGGTCGAGGTGATCGGCGAGTGCACCACCGGCCCACGCGCCGACGGCGATCCCGGCGAGGATCGTGCCGATGATCCCGGTGAACGTCTCGAGACTCACTCCGACGTAGGGGGCGAGCAATCGTCCAGCGAGGATCTCGAGGACGAGCACCGCAGCAGAGGTGCCGAACACGAGCACGATCGCCAGCCATCCGGCCAGCGGTCGGTCAACGGTGTGCTCGACACGTTCATCCGTCACTTTCGCCAGGGTAAGGCGTCGGGACGAGCGCCATACATTCGGTGACATGGTGCACAACGCGGACCTCGTGAGCGGTGAGCGCCCCGACACGCACAGCGAGCACTGGTTATTGCTCGTCGACGCTCGTGACGAAGTGGCATGCTGCGCCTCGTGTCATCTCTGACGGAGGAGCGGTTCCTCGGGCGTTCGTCTGAGCTCGGTACGACGCGCGATCTACTCGCTCGAACGCGTCTGGTCACCGTCACCGGTCCGGGAGGAATCGGCAAGACGAGCCTGGCGCGCCACATCGTTGCCGACATCGCCGACCGCTCGGTGCACTGGGCAGAACTTGCCGAGATCCGCAGAGACGGCCACATCGACGACGCTGTCGCCGTGGCGTTCGGTATCAGCTCGATCGACGATTTCGCCGATCAGTCATCAGGTCCTCGACTCCTTGTGCTCGACAATTGCGAGCACGTTCTCGATCGGGCCGCCGATCTCGTTCGCCGTCTGCTCAGTGACGACGACGAGCTGCAGGTGCTCGCCACGTCGCGTCGCCCACTCGAACTCGGTGACGAATACACCGTCCGCCTCGCGGGACACGACGAGTCCGAGGCGCTCTTCCTCGCGTGCGCGCGCCGCGCTCAAGCCACCGCGCTTCCGGGCGACGCGGACCCCGCGGTGAGCGCACTGTGCGCCCGGCTCGACGGAATCCCCCTCGCAATCGAGTTGGCGGCCGCACGCACCCGGTCGATGTCGCCCGGCGAGATCGTCGCCCTGCTCCACGAGGACCATGGGGCCATCGATGACCGCGGCCGCGACCGGCCAGGGCGCCATCGACGACTCATCGACACGATCGCCTGGTCAGATCGGCTGCTCGACGACCGAGTACGCAAAGTCTTCCATCGGCTCAGCGCGTTCACCACCGAGTTCTCCGCCCACGACGCCCACGCCGTGTGCGAGGATCTCACCGAGTCACGACTGGACACGTCCGACGTGCTCGACGAACTCGTCGCCCACTCGCTACTCGACCGCCCCGGACGTGACCAGCCTCGGTTCAGGCTCTTGGAAACGATCAAGGGCTACGGCAGAGCCCGGCTCGCTGAGTCTGGGGAGCTCGCCGACAGCGAGCAGCGAGTCGTTGACCGCTGCGTCGCAGTTGCCGACGACATCTACGCCCGCGGCAAGCATCGTTGGTCGCTCGAGTCGATCCTCGACGCTGTGGTGGCCTACCCCGCTGTACTCAACGCGCTCGATCACTGCATCGAGCACGACGCAGACCCCGGCCGCGCCGCTCGCCTCATGCGCGTGCTCTTCCCCCTTTCGCTCGAAGCTCAGGCGGGAGCCATCGTCCGACTCGCCGAGGCGCTCGTCGATCGGTGGTCGAGCGAGCTCGCAGACGGTGGTGCCGTCTCGCACCCCGAGGTGGGCGAGGCGCTCGCCGTCGCCGGCCTGGCGGCGTTCACCTTGCAGCGTTACGAACAAGCCGAGCAGATGGCGCGCATGACGCTCGGCGAGAACCCGGACGACAGCCACGTCGGCCACATGGCAGCGCACTGGATTCTCGGTCGTTTGAGTCGCGAGCGCAGCGACGCCCAGGACGCTCACCAACACTTCGTGGCAGCGCGTACGGCAGCCGAACGCGACGGCAGCCAGGCAGGCGCCCTCCAGAGTGACGTGCACATCGCTCAGGCAACCGCGCTTGCCGGCGACCGCGATCGAGCGTTGAACATGCTCCAAGAGATCCGAGCGACGGCGTTGGCCGACGACATGCTGATCAACGCGCTCCACGCAGCAAGCACAGAGGGGTACTTGCGCTTGCCCCACGATCCCGAGGGAGCACGCCAGTCAGCGCAGGCGGCGATCACGTTGGCGCAGCAACTTGGCGGACCTCAGATCGTGGGCGTCAACCACCGCACGATTGGCATCGCCGCCCTGTGCGAGAACGACCTCACGACTGCAGCAACCGAACTTCAAGCAGCGGTCGCGTACTACCTCGGCGGCGCCACCAATGATGAACTGAGCTCGACGCTGCGGTGGGTGGCTGAGTACTGCGACGCAAGCGGCCGGCCCGAAGCGGCGACCACCATTCGTGCGACAGCAGATGTTTATGGCCAGCGAATTCCGATGGTGTGCCCACCCGAGCGCCCGGCCGCACGCACCGCGGCCATCGATCGACGAACGGCATTGGATCTCGCGTACGACGTGCTGAGCGCTCCGGTACCGGCCGCTCAGATCAGCGCCACGTCCGGGGTTCGACAGGGTCAGTGGCTCCGGCGCGGCGAGCATTGGGACGTCGGCATCGACGGAAATGTCGTCACGATGCGCCACTCGAAGGGCATGGCCGACATCGATCAGCTGCTTCGCAACCCGGGCGTCGACATCTCGGTGGCCGACCTCGCCGACGTCGTGATCGAGCGCGACGTCGGCCCTGCACTCGACAGCGACGCCCGCCGCGCGATCGAGGCGCGCATCCGCGAGTGCCAAGACGATCTCGACGACGCCGAAGCGCGCAACGACCTCGGACGGTCGCAACTGGCGAGCGAGGAGCTCGACTTGTTGATCGATGAGCTGTCGTCTGCGCATGGTCTCCTCGGTCGAGCCAGGCCCCAAGGAGACTCCGTCGAACGCGCCCGGTCGGCCGTCACCGCTCGGATCCGGTCGACGATCAAGCGCCTGTTCGATCTCGACATCGGCCTGGCCCGACATCTCGACAACTGCATCTCGACGGGGCGGATGTGTACGTACACGCCGGATCGTCCGGTCGAGTGGCGTCGATAGAACGCGAGCCACAGCCCGCCTCCGCTCACGGGTAGCGAGCACCCAGCCAGTCCGCGACGTGCTGCATCGCTTCGGGGCGATCCCCTTCGAGGTAGTGCAGCGCTCCGGGCATCTCGATGTACGTCGCGTCGTCCGCGCCGGCAGCGTCGACGATCTCTTTGGCTTGCCACACTCGAATCTCGGTGTCGGCAGTGGGGTGGATCAGCAGCGTGGGGACCTTCACCTGCGGCATCGTGTCGGCCAGCTTCGCGTTGCTCGACAGACCCGACCAGGTGCTGAGCCAGCCGCGCGCCGTCATCGTGCGAGCGAGTCCGCCACGGCCATAGTTGGCGTCGAATGGATCGGGAAACGCGAACAGCGAACCCAGCGCCCGGTCGTCGGGATCGATCGACAAGTCGAGGTACGCGGGGTCGGCCAGTGTCCGGTAAATGGTCAGGTACTTGGTGAAGACCGCCCGCCGACGGAGCTCGCGATAGCCGGTCGGGTCGCTCGACTTGTCGACGGCTTTCAGATCTGGGATCACGCTCATCGAGTCCGCGATCGACTGCTTGGCCACGGCATCGATGCGTTCCACTCGCGCTCGTTGTGCCTCTCGGTACCGCTCGACCCAGGCCGGGTCGTACGAGCTCGGCTCGGGCCACGGTCGCCAACCGTTGTCGGGGTGATACATGTCGAGTTCGGGATCGGTCGAGAACGGGTCGTCCTCGTCGGTGACCGACGGGTCGATCACCTGCAGCATGAACACACCCTCACCGGGGTGCGCTGCGACGCCGACCCAGCCGTCACCGATGCCGAGCTCGGCGTTGGCCATCGCCATCAACGACCCGCCACCCGAGTTACCCAACAGGACCACAGCTTCCGCCCCGCGCCGGACCATCTCGTCGTGCGCGGTTTTGACGTCGGTGATGCACGCCTCGTGCAAGCAGTCGGTGTCGTTGTTCATGTAGCGGGTTCCGAACCCGAGCACGGCGTACCCGGCGGCGGCGAGGAGTGGGCATGCGTAGTGGACACTGAAATCGCCACGTGGATGCGACAGGATCACGGCCGTCTTCCACGGTTGACCGGCAGGCGGAGTCCACAGCACACCGCGCACGAGCCCACCGTCAGGCGACACGAGTCGTACCGGCTCGCGTTGCACCGCCACGCCGGGCTCGTCTTCGGGGAGGGGCCAATATCCCAGGCCGAACGGCCGACTACTCCCCAACATGGTGCCATCGTCGAGCATTCGCGAAACGTACATCGGCGGCTCATTCGAGGCGTTGTCGGGTCGACACCCACGGTGCCCTCACATCGTGAGAGCCGACCTCACGCCTCCACGACATGAGCAAGCTGACACAATCCTCACGACGATGGTTGGGCGCTGCGACTGGGCTCGCACTGCTCGCTGGCGCGGTCACTGCCGACCGAGTCGCCGGCGCCGACGACAACGAATTTCACACAAGTGCTGAGGTCTCGAACCTCAACTCGACCTTCGTGCCGATCACGCCGTGTCGATTGATGGATACTCGCGGCGGCATCGGTGTTGGTGGGCGCACCAGCGAGCTGTCTCCAAACGAAACCCATGTCCAGGTGATCACCGGCGACACCGCAACCGGCGATTGCAACATCGAGCAGGAGGTCAATGCCGTCTCGCTCAACGTCACCGCCCTCAACGGCACCGAGCGATCCTTCCTGACGATCTCCCCGGCCGGCGAGCCCACACCGACCGTCTCGAACCTGAACTGGGAACCAGGTGCACCACCGACGCCCAACAAGGTCGACGTCGGACTCTCCTCGGATGGACGTTTCGCGGTCACGAACGCCTTCGGCACCGTCGACGTGATCATCGACGTCACCGGATACTTCACCTCCGACGTGGTGGGCGGCCTGGTCGACAGCCTCGACAGGTTGGCCGATTCGCAACCCAGCGTTCTGTCGACCGAGCGTTCGGCAGCCACCGTCGACGGTACGGTCTCGGCGCCGCTCGAGCTCGTGTCGCTCGAGCTCCCTCGCGTCGATGGGGTGGCGATGATCTCCTACGACCTCTCTCACGCTGGGGTCAACACACTTGCCGGAGTGACATTGGTGTGTGAGCTGATCGCCACGCCGGGCGGAGTTCTGAGCGAACGACGCACCACGGTCACACGGTTCGAGACGACACACGCTGGCGACAACGCCACGATCGGGCTGGCGACGAACGCCGCGGTCGAGATCACGCTGTCGTGCAGGCCCGGTTTGGCGGCTCCCGACGGTGGCGGCATCGCCATCAGCGACCTCAAACTGAGCGCAACTGTGGTGCCGACGGCGATCGGGTTCGTCCCCGCGAGCCGCGACGTGTGAGGTTGACCGTCAGCCCGGTCGGGCGGTGAGCGTGACGTCGAGTTCGATCGCCTCCGTGTCACGCACGATCGCCACGGTGACCTCGTCGCCGGGACTCTTGTCGCGGATCGCGGCGATCAAACCGGACGACCCGTCGGTAGCTGCTCCATCGACGGCGACGATGAGGTCGCCGACAGTGACGCCGACCTCTTCGGCTGGCGTTCCCGGCTCGACGCCGGTCACGATCACACCTTGCCCGCCGTCGATGCGGTCCTCGAGCCCGACGCCGAGAAACGCCTCTTCTCGCTCGATGCCTTGCGCGGCCAACCGGAGTGTCTCGACGATCGGCAGTGCTTCCTCGACCGAGATCGCGAACCCGACGTTGGTCGCCGTGAACACCGTGGTGTCCCGCGCCACCGCTGTGTTGATACCGACGACCTCACCCGCGGCATTGACGAGTGGCCCACCCGAGTTACCCGACGAGATGGCAGCGTCGGTTTGAATGAGCCCGTCGAGGAAGACGTCGCCTTGGCCGACGCTGCGGTTGAGCGCTGACACGATGCCGAGTGTGACCGAGGGGTCCCCGTCGAGTCCGAGCGCGAAGCCGATGGCGACGACCTCGTCACCGATGCGAACGCTCGTCGGGTCGGCGAACGTGGCGGCCTCGAACCCGTCGCCCGCCATTCGCAACAACGCGAGGTCGTTCCCTACGTCGCTGGCCAAGAGGTTGACTTCTCGAGGTTCGGTCTCTCCCGCGAGTCGTACGCGGATCTCGGTGGCGCCGTCGACGACGTGCGCATTGGTGAGGATCTCTCCCTCGGACGAGATGATGACGCCGGTGCCGAGCGACACGCCGCGTCCGATGTCGGCCGACACCGTCACCGTCGAAGGCGCAACGAACTGCGAGACCTGCGCAACATCGAGCCGGGTCTCGAAACCGGGGCGTGGCGATGCCACATCGAGCGGTTCGTCAGACGGCCGAGTGGGCGGCTTGTCGAGCAAGTCCGCGACCTCACCACCGAGCAGCGCCCCGGCGAAACCACCGACCCAGGCAATCAGTCCGACAGCACACGCCAACGTCACCCATCGCAGCTTCGAGCGCGGTGGTCGAGGCGCAACGGGAGCCGAAACTTGGCCCGGCACTGGTGGCGGCAACATGGCCATGCGCTGTGTCTATCTGGGCGAACGAGAGGAGTGGCGGCATCCAGCGCGACTTGCGAGGAA
Organism: uncultured Ilumatobacter sp.; assembly: GCA_938049325.1. Lineage (GTDB taxonomy): Bacteria > Actinomycetota > Acidimicrobiia > Acidimicrobiales > Ilumatobacteraceae > Ilumatobacter_A. Next base: position 12,431 of record CALICC010000221.1, read on the forward strand.
CTTCACTTCCATGAAGAGGTGCGAAAACGCGAAACGAGCGGACCCGTAGGCCCGCCCGTTCGCAGAAGTCAGGATGATCGGGTGTCGTGCACCCGACGACTCATCCTTGGATCTTGATTTCGATGTCGACGCCAGCCGGCAGCTCGATGCGCTGCAGTGAGTCGATGGTCTTGTTATTCGGGTTCACGATGTCGATGAGGCGCTTGTGCACGCGCATCTCGAAGTGTTCGCGGCTGTCCTTGTCGACGTGCGGCCCACGGATGACCGTGTAGCGATGCTTGTCGGTGGGCAGCGGGATCGGGCCGCGCACGGTGGCGTCGGTTCGGGTCACCGTCTCGACGATCTTCTTCGTCGATTGATCGATGATCTCGTGGTCAAACGCCTTGAGGCGAATACGGATGCTCTGTGCCATTGGTCAGTTCTTCCGGATCACTTGATGATCTTGGTGACGCGGCCGGCACCAACAGTGCGGCCACCCTCACGGATCGCGAAACGCAGACCCTCGTCCATCGCAATCGGCTTGCCCAACTCGACCGTCATCTCAACATTGTCACCAGGCATCACCATCT
>CALICC010000222.1 GCA_938049325.1 uncultured Ilumatobacter sp.
GACGAGCGCGAATTCGGTCCCGATGCGGGCGAGCTCGACGTACGGCGCGGCGCGAAGCGGATGCTCGCCCTTGGATACGGCCCGCACCTGTGTCTCGGCGCGTCGATTGCTCGGCTCGCCGGCGCGGTCACGATCGAGCGCCTCCTCGCTCGGTTCCCCGAGTTCTCCGTCGATGCAGCCGCAGGCCGTTTCGCTCCCGGTCCGTTTGTCCGACGTTACGAAACGCTGCCGTTCACCGCTGCCTGAGCCCGAAGCGGCTCACCGTTCTGGTCCGCACGTGTTCTGGTCCGCACGTGTTCTGGTCCGCATCGGCGTCGGAATCCGACGAACGGGTGGACCAGAACGGTGGGTGGAGTGAGCTGGTGGCGTGGACCGGAACGCGGTCAGCTGTCGCCGGCGCGCAGGAAGGCGGGCGTGTCGCCGCCGCCATCGAGGATGAGGTTGGCGCCGGTGATGTACGCCGCGCCAGGAGAGGCGAGGAACATGCATGCGTTGGCGATGTCGTCGGGTGTTGCCATGCGGCCCATGGGAATCGTCGCCTCGATGCGGGCCATCGACTCGGCGTCGCCGTAGTGGAGTTCACTCTGTTCGGTGCGGATGAGACCGGGGGTGACGCAGTTGACCCGTACCTTCGGCGCCCACTCCTGGCCGGTGGTCGCGGTGTAGTTGACGAGTCCGGCCTTGGCCGCGCCGTAGGCCGCGACGGTGGGCGCGGGTCGCTCGGACGTGACGCTGCCGATGTTGACGATCGAGCCACCGTCGCCCTCCTGCATGTGGTGATTGGCGCGCTGCGCGACGTAGATCGCCGAGAGCAGGTTGAGTTCGACGATCCGCAGCGTGAAGCGGGGTGGCACGGTTGCGGTGTCAGCCGGGGGCGAACCACCGGCGTTGTTGACGACCACGTCGAGGCGGCCACAGCGTTCGACCACACGGTCGACGACGCCGGCAGCTTGCTCGCCGTCGCGGAGGTCGCCGGCTTCGAAGACCCATGAGTCGGGGAGGTCGTCGGGAGCTGACCGTGCGGCGACCGCGATGGTCGCGCCCGCCGTCTCGAACGCTGATGCGATACCGCGGCCGACGCCCTTCGTTCCGCCTGTTACCAGCACGACGCGATCGCTGAAGTCCATGTGGCATGACGCTAGTTGCAGCGTCCCTCGCGTCGTTCGTCGCAGCTGCCCCGTTCGACGCGCGAGAATCTGCCTGACGGCGTCGTTCCGTTGCGAAGGGAGTCCGAGGTGTTCGACGTGGAGATCACGAACCGCTGCAACGCTGAGTGCCGCTTCTGCCCGCGCTCGGAGACCCCGCACGAAGGTCTGATGTCGGACCGTACGTTCGACAAGGTGCTGGCGCGGATCCTTGAGTTCCGCGAGTTGATGGAGATTCGAACGGGCTCAAGCGGACATGGCGTGAGCTTCTGCGGGATGGGTGATGTGCTGGTACACCCGGCAGCGGCGCAGCGGGTGCGGATGGTTCGCGACGCGGGGATCGGGTGCCAACTCAACACCAACGGAGGCAATCTCGATGAACGCACCGGCATGGACTTGCTCGATGCGGGGCTCCAGAAGATCTCGATCAACGCGGGCGCTATCGGAGCTGATTACGTCGAGATCTACGGGATCCCGTTCGAGCGCACACGCGACAACATCGCCCGCTTCGTCGAGATGGCCGAAGACCGGTGCGAGGTCGTCGTCGTCCTCGTCGACGATCACGGAAACGATGCCCGTCTCGACGAGGTCGAACGGTTCTGGCGGGACCTCGGTGTTCGCGAGTTTCGTCTCCCCGACTACAACAACCGCGGCGGAGCGCTCGAACGGTTCGGCGCCGAGAACTTCTTGACACCGCGTCATCAAGCGCGTGCCCACGGTCTGCTGCAGAGCGACACGGAGTTCCCGCGATGCGCGACTCCCTTCGTCTGGCTGTTCATCAGCTACGACGGCAGGTACAACCTGTGCTCGTCTGATTGGCGCAAGGAGTCGTCGCATGGCGATGTGTTCACGTCGTCCGTCGCCGACTCGTTCGCCAGCCGGTTACAGACAGTTCGCGAACGCAGCTCGCCGTGTCGGACCTGCAGCCTCGATCCGACGAATCAGATCGCACAACTCCTCCACGTGGATGAGCCGGACGCAGCCGAGGAACAGGCGGTGCAGTTGATCAAGCAGTGGAGTGCGGTCACTCGACGCCTCGACGAGCTGAAACTCGGCGCGTCCGGAATCTGACGCGACGTCAGATTCCGCTACGCTCGCCGACGTGCCGATCTCCACTGCAACGCTCGATGACGGCATCGTCGAGGTCGTCGTCGATTGTCCACCGGTCAACGCGCTCACCGTCGCCGAATGGTTCGAACTCGCCGAAGTGATCACGTCGGCAGGTGCCGACACGGCGACGCGGGTTGTCGTCCTGCGAGCTGAGGGCAAAGGGTTCAACGCCGGCGTCGACATCAAGGAGATGCAGAACACCACGGGCTTCGACGCACTCATCGGAGCGAACAAAGGGTGCTTCGCCGCGTTCGCAGCGGTGTACGACTGCCCGGTGCCGGTCATCACCGCGGTCAACGGATTCTGCGTCGGCGGCGGCATCGGCCTGGCCGGCAACAGCGACGTGATCGTGGCGAGCGACGACGCGTTCTTCGGTCTGCCCGAGGTCGATCGTGGCGCACTCGGCGCCGCCACCCACCTCGCGCGCATGGTGCCGCAACACAAGATGCGCCAGATGGTCTACACGTCGGCCACCGCCACGGCGCACGAACTTCAGCAGTGGGGGAGCGTGCTCAGCGTCGTGCCGCGTGACGAGCTGCGCGACGAGGCAATGAAGGTCGCCGCGCAGATCGCCGAGAAGTCGCCCGTCGTGATTCGTGCCGCGAAGGAAAGCCTGAACGGCATCGACCTGTGGGACGTGAAGAAGAGCTACCGCTTCGAACAGGGCTTCACGTTCGAGCTCAACCTGTCAGGCGTCGCCGACGAACTGCGCGACGACTTTGCCGGCACCGAAAAGGCCGGCACCAAGAAGACCGGCACGAAGGCGGAACAATGAACAAGCTGACCACGGTCGACGACGCCGTCGCGACCCTCGAATCCGGCATGACGCTCGGTATCGGTGGATGGGGGAGCCGTCGCAAACCGATGAGTCTCGTGCGCGCGATCCTTCGCTCCGACCTGACCGATCTGACGATCGTGACGTACGGCGGCCCCGATGTCGGGTTGCTGTGTGCGGCAGGAAAGGTGCGCAAGCTCGTCTACGGCTTCGTCACCCTCGACTCGATCCCGCTCGAGCCGCACTTTCGCGCTGCACGCCAGGGTGGCACGATCCCCGAACTGGTCGAGTACGACGAAGGCATGTTGCAGTGGGCGCTGTACGCCGGGTCGCTGCGGCTTCCGTTCCTACCGACCCGTGCCGGACTCGGCAGTGGCGTCATGGACGTCAACCCCGACCTCAAGACGGTGGCGTCGCCGTACGCGGCGCCCGGCGAGGACGCCGAAGAACTGCTGGCTGTTCCGGCGATCCGTCTCGATGCGGCGTTCGTCCACATGAACCGAGCCGATGCACGAGGCAACGCACAGTTCCTCGGTCCGGACATCTACTTCGATGACTTGTATCTCGGCGCGTGTGAGACCGGTCGGCGGTTCGTGTCGTGCGAGAAGGTGGTGCCGACCGAGAACTTGCTCGACGAAGGCACGTTCCACACGCTCCGGATCAACCGATCGATGGTCGACGGTGTGATCGAGTCACCAAACGGCGCGCACTTCACCTCGTGCGAACCCGACTATGACCGTGACGAAGCGTTCCAGAAGGACTACGCAACAGCGGCCAAGGACCCCGAATCGTGGGCCGCCTTCGAGTCGACGTATCTCGCTGGATCCGAAGCTGACTACCAGGAGGCCGTTCGTGCCCGCTGACACTGCGAACTCAACCAGCCGGTTGGCCGACATCGTCGCCGTCGCATGCGCCGAGGCGTTCCGCGGTGACGGCGAGATCTTCGGTTCGGGCATGGGCACGATGCCGATGCTCGGCGCACGCCTCGCCCGCGCCACGTTCGAGCCCGACATGATGGTGTCCGACGGCGTGGCGTTCTTCGTTGACGGTGATCTGCCGATCGGTGCGACCGACAAGACGATCGAAGGCTGGATCCCCTTTCGTTCGGTCTTCGACACGCTGTGGGGCGGACGCCGTCACGTGATGATGGGCGCGAGTCAGATGGACCGCCACGGCAACTCGAACATCTCCAACATCGGTGACTGGAAGCAACCCAAGGCGCAGCTCCTCGGGGTGCGAGGCGGGCCTGGCAACACGATCAACCACGACGTCAGTTACTGGATCCCGAAGCACTCGTCGCGAGTCTTCGTCGAGCAGGTCGACATGGTGAGCGGCATCGGTTCCGACCGAGGCGGCCACGGCATTCCGTGCGTGATCACGAACATGGCGGTGCTCGACTTCGACACGCCTGACCGCACGATGCGACTGCGTTCGGTGCACCCCGGCGTGAGTGTCGACGACGTGGTGGAGGCAACCGGTTTCGAGCTCACCGTGCCGAGCGACGTCCCGACGTCGCGTGAGGCGACGGGCGACGAACTGGCGGTGCTGGACCGGCTCGACCCGAACGGGTTGCGCTATCGCGAAGTTCCCGACCCGGAATGACACAGATGCACTCGCGCCTCAGCACCTCCTTCTGCGACTTGGTGGGCGTGCGCGCTCCGATCGTGCAGACCGGTATGGGGTGGGTCGCCGGGCCGTCACTGGTGTCGGCGTCCGCGAACGCCGGAGCACTCGGCATCCTTGCCAGCGCGACGATGGACTTCGATCAACTGAGCGACTCGGTTGCCGAAGTCAAGCGTGCGACCGACCAGCCGTTCGGCGTGAACTTGCGCGCGGACGCTGCCGATGTCGAGGCGCGCATCGACCTGATGATCGCCGAAGGCGTGAAGGTGGCGAGCTTTGCGCAGGCCCCGAAGCAGCCGTTGATCGAACGCTGCCAGGATGCGGGCATCGTCGTGATCCCGTCCATCGGCGCGAAGCGTCATGCCGAGAAGGTGCTCGATTGGGGTGTCGACGCGGTGCTCGTCCAAGGTGGCGAAGGTGGCGGTCACACCGGCTCGGTGCCGACGTCGATTCTGCTGCCGCAGGTCGTCGACGCCGTGCAAGGCCGGGTTCCGGTCATCGCAGCCGGGGGATTCTTCGACGGTCGCGGTCTGGTGGCCGCGCTCGCCTACGGTGCCGACGCGATCGCGATGGGAACACGGTTCTTGTTGACGTCTGACTCGTCGGTGCCGCAGTCGGTCAAGGAGTTGTATCTCACGCATGGAGTGACCGACACGGTTGTCACCACGCAGGTCGACGGCGTGCCGCACCGCGTGCTCAAGACCGGGCTGGTGGAGAAGTTGGAGTCCGGCATGAGCAAGATCGCGTCGTTGCCACGCGCGGCAGCGAACGCGCAGAAGTTCAAGTCGATGACGGGCCTCGGGTTCCGCGACATGTGGACCGAAGGCCGCTCGATGCAGCAGGCGATGGACCTGTCGTGGTCGCAGATGGTGATGGCGGCGAATACACCGATGTTGCTCAAGGCAGGACTGGTCGACGGCAACACCGATTCGGGTGTGTTGGCGAGCGGCCAGGTCGTCGGCGTGCTCGACGACCTGCCCAGCTGTGCCGAACTCGTCGACAGGATCCTCACCGAGGCAACCGATGCACTGGAGTCGCTCTCGTGAGGCGTGTCTCGTGATCGTGCTCGACGGACCCGAGGCAGTGCTCGCCGCGCAGCGATCGAATCTCGGCCGGAGCGACTGGCTCGACATCGATGGGGCGCGCATCGAAGCGTGGCGTGACTCGACCGGTCATGACGACACGGCGCTGCTCGCGCTGTCGCTCACCAACTACTTCCTGCCGCTCATCGTCGAAGTGCAGGGCTTCTCCGCGGGCGTCAACTACGGCACCGGCGCAGTCGTGTTCGGCCCGCAGATCGCGGCCGGCGATCGAGTGCGTGCCGATGTCGAACTCGTCGAGGTGACCGAACTCCCAGCGGGGGTCCAAACGAAGATGCGCATCACCGTCGAGATCGACGGCTCCGACGATCCGGCCTGCGTCGTCCACGCGCTTTCCCGCTGGCTCGACTGACTGGGTCCTTTCGGTCCCGGCACCCGCGCTACCCAGTGCCTGGGTCCTTTTGGTCCTGGACCCCGCGCTACCCAGTCAGGCCGGATTGCTGAGGGAAGCCAGTGCAACGGCGGCGTCGAAAAGCGCGTCGGCGACGTCGTTCATGAACTCGGGGGAGGTCACCCGGTCGGGCACGTCGTTGGGTGTGTGGAAGTCGATGCCCGCGCCGCTGAACGACAACAGCGGCACGCCGGTTGCCGCGTGGAGCTGGCCTTCGCCGAGCCAATTGTCGGCGTCGGTTCTGAGGGCGATGCCAGCGCGGCCGACGGCATCGACGAGATCGCTCGCGTCGTCGGCCTCGACGTTGGTCATGGCGGCGCGCAAGGCGTCGGGCACACCGACCGATGCTCCGATGTGCATGGTGGCGACGGCGTCGACGACGTTGCGGTCGAGCCAGCGCCGCGCCCCGAGGTTCTCCAGCTCGTGACCTGTGGTCGCCAGCACCTGGACGGGCGTCCCGGCTTGGGTGAGGCGTCGGGCCAGATCGATGGTCACCGCGATGCCGGTCCCGCGTTCGCCTGCGCACGTGAACCAGCCGGTGAGCGGCGTCGTGAGCATGAGGACCGGCCCGTCGAGATCGTTGGTCGCGAACAGATTCGTCGACCACGAAGGTGTGAGTGTCGAGTCCATCACCAGCCGCACGCTCGAGGCGTTCGTGAGTCGCTCGGCTTCGGAGCCCGCGACGAGCGCGGTCGGAACTCTCGACCCGTGTTCGGGGTGACGGTTGATCGCGACGAGCGCTCCTTCGTCATGTTGCGTCGCGACGACGAGTGCGCCTGCGCCGACATCGCGGGCGGTGGCGATCGCCGGGCCGAGCACGGAGGGAAAGCCGCCGAACAGTGGGTCGATCACTTCGACATGAATATCGGTGGTGTCGATCGAGCCGACGAACTCGTGGAACACGGGGAGATGGTCGACGGCGTCGCCATCGGCGGTGAGCATCGACTCGGCGGTCCACTGCTCGAAGTCGTACGGTTCGCGTTCGACGGTCAGGCCAGCGTCGGCGAGTTGCTCGGCCATCCAGTCGACAGTTGCACGATCGACGGAAGTGCCGGTGCGGTGGATTCCCAGCGCGGCGTACTCCTCGACGATGCCGTAGAGGCTCACCCGATCGCTCCGTCGGCGCGCAGTGCGTCGATTGCTGCAGCGTCGAGGCCGAGCTCGCGCGAGAGAACGTCGTCGGTGTGTTCGCCGAGCCACGGCGGCCGTTGGTCGGGGCGGGCGTCCATCGCCGACATCTTGATCGGGTTGCCGGGAGTGAGGACGGGCTCGTCGACACCGTCGGTCCGCTCGATCGGAACGAGCATGTCGCGCGCCGCCACGTGGGGATCGTCGATCACCTGCTGTGCACTGAGCACGGGTCCCGCAGCGATTCCGGCGGCGGCGAGCGCATGGCATGCGTCGACGTTCGACATCGACGACGCCCACTCGTTGACGGCGGTACGAATCGTGTCGATGTGCTCACGCCAGCCGGCACGGGTCGCGAAGCGTTCGTCGTCGACCCACTCGCCGTGTCCGAGGAGCTCGGCCAGCCGCGCGAACTCGTGCTCGCGCCCGATCTGGATGATCAACCATCCGTCGCCGGACTCGAACCCGTCGAGGATCATCGGCAACCCCGCGCCCGGCTCGGGTCGCATACCCATCGACCAGTAGTTGGTGACCACGTCGGCGAACGCGACCATCGAGTCGAACATCGCGATGTCGACGTACTGACCTTCACCGGTGCGGTCGCGATGGCGCAAGGCAGCCAACAGCCCGACGACGCCGAACATCGCGGTGCCGATGTCGCCGAGTGCGCCGACCGGGCTCACGGCGGGCGGTTGGCCCGGCGCACGCTTCCATTCGTAGAGACCGCTCATCGCTTCAGCCACCGCTGCGTAGGCGGGCCAGCTGTCGTAGGGCGACTCGATGGTGTTCCCGAAGCCGCTGATCGACAAGTAGATGACGGCCGGGTGTGCAGCGGCCACGTCGTCGTAGCCCAGTCCGAGCCGCGACATCGCGCCGGCTTTCGAGTTCTCGCACACGATGTCGAATCTGGGTGCCAGGTCGAGCACGAGTCGGCGCCCAGCGTCGGACTTGAGGTCGATGCCGATCGATTGTTTGTTCGCGTTGTTGCGCAAGAAGGTCGCGCCGACGTTGCGGCCTTCAGGGTCCTTCATCGCGGGTTGGGACCCTCGACCGAGGTCGCCGTGGGTCGGATGCTCGACTTTGACGACCTCCGCGCCGAGGCGCCCGAGGAGTTGTGTTGCGAAGGGCAATGCTTGCATCTGTTCGAGAGCAAGCACGCGTACGCCGGAGAGCGGCAAATCTGACATCGAGTCAGAAACGATAGCCTCCCGCGCGGACAGGGGGATCAGCCGAGATGAGCAACTACGAGACCATCACATACGAACTCGATGAGCAGGGGGTCGCGACGGTCACGATCGATCGTCCCGAGGCGCTGAACGCGTTCAACGGGCAGATGCGCGACGAGTTCCGCGAGCTGTGGCGTTCGATGCGCACCGACGACGCGGTCAAAGTGATCGTGCTCACTGCGTCGGGCGACCGCGCGTTCTGTGTGGGCATCGATCGCGACGAGCCGTTCTCTGCGCTCGAGGGCAGCAGCTCGATGTTCGGCACGTCGAACAACTTCATGTTCGACGACCCGGGTGACGATCTCGGTCCGAAGTCGAACGATCTGTGGAAGCCCGTGATCGGTGCGATCAACGCCATGGCGTGCGGTGGCGCGTTCTACTTCATTGCCGAGTGCGACATCTTGATCGCGTCGGAACAGGCAACGTTCTTCGATCCGCACGTCACCTACGGGATGGCCGCGGTGTACGAGCCGATCAAGATGCTGCGCCACATGCCGTTCGGTGAAGTGATGCGCATGACGCTGACCGGCAACGCTGAACGCATCTCCGCCGAGACAGCGCAGCGCATCGGGTTGGTCACCGAAGTGGTGCCGCACGACGAGCTGGCCGCCGCGGCGGATCGGCTCGCGCAATCGATCGCGTCGAGCCCCGCAACCGCCGTTCAGGCCAGCTTGCGCGCCGTGTGGGCCGGTGCTGATCTGGGTGGGCCAGCGGCGCTGCAGAACGCGCCGGCGATCTACGCGGCAGGAACCGACCAGGCCGCGCTCGCCGAAGGTGCCGCCTCGTTCAGCAGTGGCGCCCGCATCAAGCCCCGCACGCGCTGACAACCCAAGGCGTCATCAACCGACATCATCCACATTCGATCGGTCCGAGCGGGTGGTCGTTCGTCGCGCCGGGATAGACCGGCGTGGCCTGGTAGGACGGCACGGTCGGGCTCTCGACCACCGAGCATTCTCCACTGACCGGGTCCAGCTGAATCCAGCTGGCAGGTGTCCATGGCCCGCTGTCGGTGCGTTCGAACTCTGCGCGCACGGCATCGATGAACGGTCCGAGGTGATCGGCGTCGAGCATGCCGCAGGCCGACCATGTGCGGCTTTCGACGACGAGCACGTTCTGGAACTCGTCCTCAGCGCACAGACGACCGGAAACGTCGTCGGGAAGATCGCGCGCGGCGCCCACGAGGTCGCGAAGCTTGTCGTCGTCGAGTTGGCCGATGCGCAAGAAACTGCTCGGGTCGTCGCCGTTGCCCCGCGGGAACTGGCTGTACGTCGTTCCGTCGCCGTAGATCACCATCGCCGGACCGGTGACGAATCGGTCGATGTTGTCGCCGATGTTGTACGTGCCGAATTGGAAGAGCACCTCGACGGCGATCTTGATCTCAGCGCCGTCGTCGGCCTCGGGCAGTCCCGGGTCCGTGCAGGCTGCGAGCAACACGAGCCCGACCAGCATCGCCCCCGAAGTCCTGCGTCGACCGGACCTCCCTCGACCTGACTCCATCGCCCGAAGCTACTTTGGGTCGATGGACAGCTGCCCGGCGCGACGGAACTCGTGATGCGTCGGCCTTGGGCGAAACTGTTGTCAGTCTTGCGCTCGTGCTTACCTTGCGGAAGTAGTGATCGGGCATGAGTTCCGACGCGTTGTCTCGACGAACGCTGCTCATGGGCGCCGCCGCGTTCGCCGGCTCGGCGATCACCGCCTGCGGGCCCGGCAAAGGCGAGTCGGCGCCGTCCGTCGATTCGGCGGCCGACTCCACGACGACGCCGGCAGCGACAACCACGACCACAACGGCATCGACGTCCGTAGACGTGCCGAGCACATCCACCACGGAAGCTGCGACCACCACCACGACCGCGACGACCGAGACGAGGGACGC
>CALICC010000223.1 GCA_938049325.1 uncultured Ilumatobacter sp.
CACCGGTCGCCACCACGTAACGCTCCAGCACCGGACGGGCCGCACCCACGCCGAGCTCATCGACGTGGCGGCCGAGCGCCGAGTACGTCACTCCGACCTCGCGCCGATCACCGGCGTGCGTCGCAACCAGGTACACGCCGCTCGGGGTCTCGCCGATCGACACGTCGCCATCGGCTGCGGATGCATCGAGCACGCTCGCGTCGGGGGCCAACCCTGACGGGTCGACCTCCAGCCAACATGTCACCACGCCCTCCGACTCGAACACGTCATCGCCGAACGACGCCGTGCCGGGCCCCACGACGGTGACCCCCAGGCCCGCTGCCGCCTGATCCAGCCATTCGAACGCGTTGGAACAGAACGTCGCGACGGCGTCGAGACCGACGGTTCCGACGATCTCCAGCGCCGGCTTGGCGGCCAAATCGCGCCGCACGATGCCGAGCGCGCCGACGCCGTCCGCAAGCGCCTCGTTCAACGCCTCGGCGGCCGCGGCCATCTCGCGCGCTCGGCGGGCGAGTTCGTCGGCGTGCGCGGCCACCTTGGAGCGTCGGGCACCTTCATCGGTATCGGCCAGCAGCTCGGCGATCTCGGGCAGCGACATGTCAGCCTCACGAAGACGTCGGACGAGGTGCGCACGATGCGCCTGCGAGTGCTCGTAGAACCGGTAGCCGGTATCGGGATCGACGGCGGCCGGGGCGAGCACGTGCATGTCGTGATAGTGGCGAAGGGTCTTGACGCTCAGGTGCGTCAACTTTGCGAACCTTCCGATCGACATCCGCTCGGTCACGCCACGATCGTGACGGGTCCGCCGACCACGACGCAACCCGAACGAACGTCGATCCGCGAATCACGTCAGTCGGCGAGGCCGGTCTCGGGCGTGATCGGCTGAACGACGTCGATCATCAGACCATCGGGATCGGCGAGCACGAAGTGACGCTGACCCCACTCCTCGTCGCGCACGTCGACGACGATCTCCGCGCCCGCGGCCCGGACCGCGGCACACCGATCGTCGACGTCGTCGACCTCGAAACTGACGACGACACCCGCCGCCGCGGCCTGGAACCGCTCAGGCACCGAGTGGTGCTCGGGCACGATCAGCGCAAGCTGCGCGCCGGGCGAGTCGGGGGCCTGGAGCTGGGCGTACCAGTCGGCTTCGAACACGGGGAGGAGCCCGAGAACGTCACGGTAGAAGGCGACCGAACGGTCGAGATCGGAGGCGGTGATGAGTGGATAGATGCTCTTGATCATGTGACCCACCTTCGACCCTCCCGCGACCGGAGAGTCAAGCGTTGGTTCACTCCCACGCGTCGACAACTGCGCTCGCGGCCGACGCGCCCGCGTTCACGACAGTCTCAGCAGTCTCGGGGCCGAAAGCGCCGGAGTCGACGGCTACGTCGACGGCCAGGGCTTGGGCCAATAGGGTCGATCGCACCGGGTTGATCCACCCTCGGGAACTCTGTGGTACCCCCTCGTCATACTGTTCACCATGACTCCGCAGTCAGTAGGCGAACGGGCGGCCAACGTGGCAGCCGTACGGGCCAAAGCGTCTGCGGGCAAGGGGCACATCACGACGGCGCTGGTCGACGTGCGGGCGATCCGGGCATGGGCCGATGCCGCCGAAGCGGGGTTGGTGAACCAACTGTCGAAGGTCGATTCGTTTCCGGAGTCGACGATCGCCGAAACCAACAGCTGCTCGGTCGGCGCAGCGTCGAAGACGAAAGAACGCTCCGACACACTGGCGGCCACGCCGTCGTTCGCCGATGCGCTGACAGGTGGTGCGATCACGTCCGGCCACGTCGACGCCGTCACCCGCGCATCGAAGAAGCTCGATGACAACAACCAGCGCCAACAGTTCTTGGAACGCGTCGACGACCTCGCCGGAGTTGCCGAGGCGGCAACGATCGAACAGTTCGGCAAGCGCCTCGACCTCGAGGTCAAGAAGATGCAGTCCGACGACGGCGAGGAACGCCTCGTGCGCCAGAAGCGCAACACTCGACTGTCAACGTGGGTCGACGTCGATGGCATGTGGAACGTGCGCGGCCGCTTCGACCCCGTCACGGGCGTGAAGCTGCACGCACAGCTCGACGCAACGGTGCAAGCGCTCTTCGCCCAGGAGACACCTGAGCACTGCCCCGCTGATCCAATCGAGAAGCAGAAGTTCCTCGCCGCGCATGCGTTCGCCCACCTCGTTGACAGCGGTGGCGCAGGGTCCAGCAGATCAACGCGGTCGAGTAGTCGGCCCGAGTTCGTGGCCGTCATCGACGCCGACGCGCCGATCGGTGCAGGTCCGGCCGTCGAGTTCTCCATTCCCGTCGAGATCCCTGCTCGTGTCCTCGCCGAACTGGCGAGCGACGCCGAGGTGATCGGTGTCGTGGTGCGCAACGGCGTCGTGCTGCACGCACCGGGCGAAATGAATCTCGGCCGCTCGACCCGGCTCGCCAGCAAAGACCAACGTCGGGCATTGCGGGCGCTGTACGCCACGTGCTCGATCCCCGGCTGCTCCACGAGCTACGACCGCTGCAAGCTCCACCACATCAGGTGGTGGCGCCACGGCGGTCGGACCGACCTCGACAACCTCGTGCCGGTGTGCGCCGTGCACCATGCGAAGATCCACCACGACAATTGGGTCGTCGAACTCGGCCCGAACAGAGAACTCACGCTGACTCTCCCCGACAGATCGGTTCGATCGACCGGGCCGCCGAGCCGAAGAGCCGCCGCCTGACCCCGCCGGGTCAGGCCGTCAACGAAACCCAAAAAGGGTCGTCGTCCCATGAGGACCGCGGCGCAAGGGCACGCGCACCCGATGCAATCGCATGACTGGCCCGCTCCTACCCCTTCGCACCGCGCCGGCGAGGGTCAGTCCGGGCCAGTCAGGTCGTGGCGCGAGCATCGGTGAGAGCCGGTGAGGGTCGGTCAGGTCGTGGCGCGAGCATCGGCGACCAGCGCT
>CALICC010000224.1 GCA_938049325.1 uncultured Ilumatobacter sp.
GACTTCAGAACCATCACCCGATCGATCACGGCGGGCGAGGCAATCGATCAGGCCGAGACCATCGTCCAGATGCTGCAGCCGCTGCTCGAGGAGATCGATCCATCGCCGGGTATCCGCCTCCTCGGAGTGAGTGGATCGAACCTCGGACCGGTCTTTCATCAGATGACACTCGACGAAGCTCGTGACGAAGCTCCCGAATTCGGAGCCACAGAGGCGATGCTCGACCAGATTCGCGAGCGGTTTGGATCCGACGCGATCGGTCACGCGAGCTCGGTGCGTGGAGGTGCGATTCGCAACGTCAAACGAGGCGAACAGCAATGGGGGCCGGATCAAGAAAAAGGCCGGTGACACGTCGAATCCGGGTACTCGCGTTGAGGAATCGTCCCCGACGTGCGATGATGGCGTTGTGCCTTTGTCGGAACACGAACAGCGCATCCTTCGAGAGATCGAAGAAGAGCTCGAGCAGGACCCGACGTTCGCGCAACGCGGCTATCGCGTTTCGCGTCGCAGGTCGGCGTTCTTTGCCGGTGGATTGATCCTCGGACTCGGTGTCACCGTTGCGTGTCTTGCCGTCAGTTTCATCGCTGCATTCGCGGCCTTTCTCTTCGTGCTGTTCATGGCCGTCAAGCTCGAGCAAGAGGTCCGGGTACTCGGACGCGAACAGCTCGGTCAACTGCCCATCTCGGCATGGCTCAACGCTCGGCGCCCCGACGCGCAGAGCGACGTCTCCGACTGACGAGCGGCGCGTTCAGCGCAGCACGGTGAAGTAGCGGCGGATCTTCGCCGTGGGCGTCAGCGAATCGGTGACCGCTCGCTCCACCTGCCGGCACCAACTGGCGCAACTCTCCAACGTTGTCGTGCCGTAGCTGCCGATCTTGTTCAGTTTGTCCTCGCCGTCGGCTGCATAGTTGACCTCGGTCACGACTTCGGCGAGTGACTGCATCGGGCGGGCGGCCACGGCGAACACCGACGATGTTGCGTCGGCGACTTCGAGTGGCGTGAGGCCCGCTGCTGATTCGAGGCCCATCTCCTCCATGGCCACCGTCGCTCGGTCCCACAGGCCGGCAAGCTGCGTTCGAGGAGCGCCAGCAAGCGAGCGCCGCACTCGACGCACGATGACCGGCATCGCAATGGTAAGACCGATGAGCAGCAGAAGGCCGAGTTGGCGCCACGGAATGCTCACGTTGGCGGAAACCGCTGCGGCGACCGGTTCGGAATCGACTGGGGGAGTGGTGGTGGCGGGTGCGGCGGGGATGCCGGGAATGGTTGACACGGCGGGCGTGCCCGGGTCGACGATGGTGGTCGGCGTCACGACCGTCGACGGTGGCGTGGACCCAGGGACGGCGCCCTCGTCAGAGGTGTCGCCGCCAGCGGGTGGCTGCTCTTGTTCCTGTGGGACATCGGTGTAGTTCTCGGCGAACGGGGCGCCGCGCCCTGGCGTCGGCTCGAAGGGCACCCACCCGTAGTCGTCGAACCACACCTCGGGCCACGCGTGAGCGTTTCGGCCGAGGACCGAATAGGTGCCGGAACCGTCGTTCTCGCCGGGCGTGAAGCCAACTGACACGCGTGAGGGGATGCCGATCGTGCGCAGCATCGCAGCGTACGTTCCAGCGAACTGCTCGCAGTACCCCACTCGATTCCGAAGGAACGACTCGATTTCGTTGTTGCCGTGTCCTTCTTGGATCTCGAGGCTGTACTCGAAGTTGTCGCGCATCCAGTGCTGCAACGTGAAGGCGATTTCGTACGTGTTCGTCATGTCGCCGACGACGCCCAGGGTGGTTTCGCGCACGGAACTGGGAAAGTCGGCTGGGAGTTCGAGGTAGATCGGGTCACCAGAGTTGTCGGAACTCGATGCCGCCAACTGAGCTGCGGTGAACCGGGGTGATGCCGACTCGACGAGGAAGGTGTCGCCACGTTCCAGATCGCTGCCGGTCTTGACCAGCGTCGCACTGTCGGCGTTCCAGCGCAGGTCGTCTTGAATGTCGCCGACACCATTGGCGTTGGTCGGATCGGCAGCGGCTGGAAGCAGCGGGCCGCCCAGGTTGTTGATCACGATCTCTTGGCGGATCTGGATCGACCCAGGCGCTGCCTCGCCGATCGATGAGTTGGTGCGGGTCAAACCTCGCGAGGGGATACCCCACACTCGGCCGTCGAAGCTGGCGAGTGCCGATGATCGCCAGTACGAGTCGATGTCGGCGCGCACGGTGAACAGTTCGGTCGTCGAGCGGTTGGTCAGACGCGACCGGATGTCGACGAGCGGGCTCACGACCTCGGTCACGCTGCCGCCGTTGCCGCCCTTCGTTTCGTAGATCGGCTCGGCGTTGGCGCCGGGAAGTCGCGGTCCGACGAACCCGGCAATCAGCGCGATGGCGAGCGCGGAGCCAAGAGCGACCGGCAACATGCGCCCCGAGAGATTGGGGCGGGCCGAGCCGATGGTTGCGGAGCGAACTGGGGCGTGATGCTGGCGAAGCACGATCGTTGCCACCACGCCGGTGCCCACGAGCAGCATGGTCGATGCAATCCGACCCCGATCGGTTCCGAGGGCAGCGACGAAAACGAAGAGGACGCCACCCGGGACCAGCGCTTCTGCACGGGCAAACGCACGGAAGGCAAACGTGTCGGCGAGCAGCACCGCGGCGGCCACGCCAGCCGCAGCAACGACGTTCCAGCCGGCCAAGAACTTGACCGGGGCGACAGCGGTCGGGAACTGGCGACCAATGACGTCGAGGTCGAGGCGGAACAGACTCCACGTGTCGGGGGTCGGGAGCAGCAGTGAATAGGTCTCTCGATAGAACATCGCGCCGACGAGCCAGACGAGCACGAGAGCCGTGAGCGGAAACGCAGCCCATATCGGCGTGCGAGTGACCCGCAGAACGTAGGCGCCACCGTGGCCGACGATGGCGATGACCGCGAGGTTGTCGAAGAACTCCCAACCGCTGAAGACTCGGGAGAACCCGGCCGCGACGGCAAGCGAGTACGTCAGCAGCGCGACGGAGGCGATCGCGTCGCCCCACGGGCCGGAGTCGAGTCGTTGTGTGTGGTCCTTCGCCATTGTGTTTACCCCGCACCCATCTCCGTGCCGGCTGCCGCCGTGGCGAGACGTCGAGTCGATGAACGCCCGACCATCTTCGCCCAGGACGACAAGAACTCGGCGTCACTCCGGGCACTTGCACTGATGTTCCCGCGCGCCGGTTGGTCGGTCGTGACCGTGACCGTGGCCTGGGTCGGATCGACGACCGAGCTCGCGGACCGAATGCCGGCGCCCGAGCGAGAGCCGGAGACGACGACGAGCAATCCGACACCTTCGCCTGGATCTCGGTCGAGTGTGGGGAGCGGTGCGGTGCTCGGAGCGATTTCGGCGAGGGTCGACATTGCGTTGGTGGCTACGTCGGGTCCGCGTAGGTCACAGTCGCCGGTGACGAAACGCGTGACGAGGGAAGCATCTGCGGCGCTTTGGACCAAGCTCGCGGCCACGGTGATCGCCCGTTCGAATGACGTCGCGTCCGCGTAGGAAGCGGGGTCGGGGTCCAAGACGACCAGCATCCGCCGGAGCCCTTCGACCGAATGCTGCTTGACCAACAGCGCGTCGGAGCGTGCGGACGCACGCCAGTGGATGGTGCGCGGTTCGTCGCCATCGACGTACTCGCGCAGGCTGTGAAACTCGCCGGGTCCGAGCCGACGGGCTTGCGCGAGGAGGTGTCGTCCGAGCGGCCCGTTCCCGAGCTCTGGCATTTCGAGCGGATGGGCGCGTGGGGCCACGATCACCCGGTCGACGCCGGCAACGAGTCGGACTCGCCGAAGCAGACCGAGCGGGTCGCGTGTTTCGGCGTGGAGCGGTCCGAGGTCGATGACCCCGCGCGTCGTGGTGGGAAGCTGGTATCCCGCGCTTGCCATGGACATTCTCGCCATTGGCTCGACGGTGAGTTCGGCGAGGTGATCGGCGGCGTGCTGGCGTCGAACGCGTTCGGTGAGACCGAATCGGGTCGAGCGCACGCTGCCGTGGTGCTGCAACGCGAGTTCGACGCGCCCGACGTCGCCGGCGACGAGCGCCGTCGGGCGAATGCGGCGCGCTCCGGACACCTTTGGGCTGCGTACGGCCACGAAGACGAACGCTGCGAACAACGACGCGAGGAAGGCTGTGCCGATCACGAAGAGTTCGATCACACCGAACATGCGGCCGATCGCGATCGAGCCGAGCCCGGCAACGATGGCAACGGCGCCGAACCGGGTCATCGCCGACGTGCCGTCATGACCGAGCGACAGGAACGGGCACCCGGTCGAAGATGTCTCGGATCACGTCGTCAGCAGTGGTTCGGCCTGCATGGTCGGGACGGAGCACGAGTCGGTGAGCGAGGGCGGAGACGCCGACCGCCTTGACATCGTCGGGGGTTGCGTAGTTGCGGCCCTGTGCCGCAGCGTGGGCTTTCGACGCGGCGGCGAGTTGCAGCGTCGCCCGCGGCGACAGCCCGAGTTCGATCGCGGGATGACTGCGGCTGGCCTCTGACACGTCGACCATGTACGACTTGAGTGCGGTCGCCATGTACACCGACTTGACCGCCTCGATCATGGTCAGCACCTCTTGGCCTGACACGACGGGTCCGATTGCTTTGAGCGCGTCGCTCGACCCTCGGCTGTCGAGGAGTTCGAGTTCGGCTTCGCGGCCTGGGTAGCCGATCGAGATACGCAGGAGGAACCGGTCGAGCTGGCTTTCCGGAAGGCGGTAGGTGCCTTCCTGTTCGACCGGGTTCTGCGTAGCGATGACCATGAACGGGGGCGGCAGCGTACGGCTCACGCCATCAGCACTGACCTGGCGTTCCTCCATTGCTTCGAGGAGCGCTGACTGAGTCTTTGGCGAGGCGCGGTTGATTTCGTCTGCGAGCAAGATGTTCGTGAACATCGGACCCGGTTCGAACCTGAACGATTCGGTCGCACGTGAGTAGATGCTCACGCCGACCAGGTCGGTCGGCAGCAGGTCGGGTGTGAACTGCACGCGCCTCCAGGAGCAATCGACCGACGCCGACAGCGCCTTGGCCAAGCTCGTCTTGCCGACTCCTGGTACGTCCTCGACGAGAAGGTGGCCTTCGGCGAGGAGGCACACGACGGCCAACTCAATTGCCTTCGGCTTGCCGCGGATGACCTGCGCGATGTTGGTCGTCACGGCTTCGAAGAGTTGAGCGAAGCTGCGCGTCGAACTCGACCCGTTCTGGACGTTCGTTTGAGTGGGAACGGGTTCGCCTGCGCTGATATCCGTGGTCACGGCAAGCAGAGTAGACGGGTCGCGACGCAGAAGCCCGTCGTTGACTGGGTCTCGACGCAAGCGCGTGCGGATACTCTCGAAGCGTGAACGAAGCACCGGCGCAGTCGGCTCCGACGCTAGCGGTGGCAATCGAGCCGACTCGATTGGCAGCAGCACTGGTCGAAACGGGTGGAAACGTGCTGGTACGTGATCGAGTGACCATGCCGAGCCGCGACGTCTGGGGGACGCTCGAACGTCTGGTGCTCCGCGTCACCGCTGCCGCTCCAGACACCGTCGCACCGTTCACCTCGGTCGGCGTGAGCTGTGTCGGACCGGTCGACGAACAGGCGGGCACGGTCTCGCCGCCGTATCTGTCTTCCTGGACGAGTTTCGCGCTGCGCGAACAGTTGGAGGAACTCACCAACAAGCCGGTCGTGCTGGCCTCCGCCGGCGCCGCGGCGGCTGAAGCCGAGCGGACCATCGGCGAAGCCCAGGACACGGCGAGCTTTCTGGCCATCGTTGCCGATGCCACGGTCGACTCGGCGTGTGTGATCGATGGTCAGCGGTTGCGGGGCGCCCACGGCAATGCCGGAGCGATCGCGCACATCACGGTCGACCCTGGAGGCCTTGCGTGCTGGTGCGGTGCGCAAGGCTGTCTCGAGCCGTACCTCTCGTCGATCGCGCTCGAAGCCGAGATGAACCGTCCGCTCGGTCGGGCGAACGACTCGATCATCGAGCGCAGCGGACTCATGCTGGGTCGAGCGATCGCGTCGATCTGTGCGACCGTCGACGTCGATTCGGTGTTCATCACCGGTGCGCTCGTCGACGTGTTCGGCGATCGACTGTTGGCCACGGCGCGGCGTGAGCTGGCCACTCGCAGTCGACTCGACTTTCTCGAAGAACTGACCTTGGTCGAGCCGGTCGAGCACATCGCGAGCCTCGTGCGTGCGGCCTCCTTGGTTGTGTAGCCCGACGAGCGGAGTTGTAGCGTCGAAGGCATGCAGCCGACGTATACCCCAGAAGCCGAGGCGTACCGGGAAAAGGTTCAGGCGTTCCTTGCCGAGAAGCTCCCGTCGAACTGGCAAGGCACCGGCGCCATCGAAGGCGAGGAACTCGAGACGTTCGTCGCGGAATGGCGCAACGTCCTGTACGAAGCCAAGTACCTCGCGCCCGGTTGGCCGGTCGAATACGGCGGCGCGGGTCTCACCGCGCTCGAACAGGTGATCCTCGCCGAAGAGTTCACCAAGGCGGGTGTGCCGTCCGGTGGGCCCAACGACGTGTTCAGCATCCAGATGCTCGGCAACACCATGCTGATGTGGGGGACCGACGAACAAAAGGCGCACTATCTTCCGCGGCTCCTCAAGGGCGACGACACGTGGTGTCAGGGGTACTCGGAGCCCAACGCCGGTTCCGATCTCGCCAACATCGGGCTCAAAGCAGAGCTCGACGGCGACGAGTGGATTCTCAACGGTCAGAAGATCTGGACGTCCGCTGGGCACCTGGCCGACCACATCTTCACGCTGGCTCGCACCGATCCCGACTCCGCCAAGCACAAGGGCATTTCGTTCATGCTGGTTCCCATGGACCAGCCCGGCATCGAGGTCCGTCCGATCAAGATGATCTCGGGTGACAGCGAATTCAACGAGGTCTTCTACACCGATGCGCGTGTGCCGAAGGAAAACGTGCTCGGCGGTCTGAACAATGGCTGGGCCGTCGCGATGTCACTGCTCGGCTTCGAGCGCGGCGAGGCCGCAGCCACCGTGCCGATCATCTTCGGCGCGGAGATCGAACGGCTCACCGCAATGGCCCAAGAGCGCGGGCTGGCCGATGACCCGGTCATTCGCCAGCGCCTCGCGTGGTGCCATACGAAAGTGCGCCTCATGAAGTTCAACGGCATGCGCGTCCTGACGCAATTCCTCAATGGTCATCACCCAGGCCCCGACGCTGCGATCGGCAAGCTGCTCTGGAGCGAGTACCACAAGGTCGTGACCGAGCTCGCGATGGACGTCATGGGCGCCGACGCACTTCACGTGGAAGGTCGTCGGCCGCCGTCGTCGTTCCAAACCGACGATCCAGGCGCAGCGAACACCTCTGGTTCGTGGGTGAACACCTTCCTCAACGCGCGCGCCGGAACGATCTATGCAGGGTCGAGTCAGGTGCAACGCAACATCGTCGGCGAGATGATCCTCGGGTTGCCGAAGGAACCGAAGCCGTCTTGATCGCCGCAGCACTCGCCGTGGGCCGTCGTCCGGCGTTGTGGACGACAGCGGCTCGTCAGATGCGTCGGACCGCGCCGCCAGGGTGGTGGAGGCGGCGTCCGTTTCTTCCGGTGCCGTCGGGGTCGTACCTCGAGTTCAGGTTGCTGACGCAATACGGCGACGCCGAACATCGTTGGGAACCCGATGATGTGGTGAACTATCTCACATGGTGCAAAAACGCCCGGTGAAACGGCCGCCCGAGCTTCACTAGGGTCCTCGGATGCACAGCGCGCTGGTTCTCAATGCAAGCTATGAGCCGCTGAGTGTCGTGTCGGCCCGGCGCGCCACCTGTCTCGTGCTGGCCGAGAAGGCTGAACTGCTCGAAGACAACGGCACGGTGCTCCGGTCCGAAAGCGTGTCGTTTCCATGCCCGTCCGTGATTCGCCTGCGCTACATGGTCAAGGTGCCGTACGTCCGCCGAACGGCGCTCTCGCGTCGGGCGATCTTTGCTCGTGACGACCATCGGTGCCAATACTGCGGGACCCGTGCCGACTCGATCGACCACGTGATGCCGCGCTCGCGAGGCGGTGAGCACACCTGGGAGAACGTTGCCGCTGCGTGTCGACCGTGCAATCTCGGCAAGCGGGACCGAACCCCCGAGGAGGCCGGCATGCGGTTGGCTCGACCGTGCCGTGCGCCTCGTCAATCGGCGTGGGTCGTCGTGGCGCTGAGCGGAATCCCCGACACCTGGCGGCGCTACCTGCCGCTTGCTTCGTGACCTCGTCGGCGTGGAGCGTCGAACGAAGCCGGTCCACCGCAGCCGAATTTCACGGTCGGCCGATCCCGAATCCGGCCGAGCCTGTGGTGTGGTTGCACGAGATCACGGCGCCAGCATTGGTGCTCGGCTCGACGCAGCGTGACGATGTCGTTGACGTCGCCGCGTGTCGGCGTGCCGGCGTCGAGGTCGTGCGGCGTCGAAGCGGGGGAGGAGCGGTGTGGCTCGCTCCTGGTGAGGTCGTCTGGATCGATGTGATCGTCCCGGTGGGGCACGCTGGTTGGGCCGACGACATCCATCGTCCGATGGTGTGGCTCGGACACCATCTCGCTCGCGCGTTCGATGCGGTCGGCGTCGACGGTGTCGACGTACACGACGGTCCAATGGAGACAACGCCTCAGTCGCGGCTGGTGTGTTTCGACGGGCTGGGGCCCGGCGAGGTGACGCGACACGGAGGCAAGTTGGTGGGAATGAGCCAGCGGCGGACCAGATCGGCCGCTCGCCTCCAGTGCTGCTGGTACACACAGCACGAACACGACTCGCTGGCGGAGTTGCTGCTCCCCGAAGTGTCCGTCGATGACTTGCGGCCGGTGGCGACTGTCGATTCGACATCGGCGGCGGCGGTTGTTCCGCTCCTGGCTGCATCGCTCGGCTGAGTCACACACTGCGCCGCTCGCGCGGCGGTACCTGGATCGATCGGCGACTTTCGCGCGCCCTCGGGGAGATTCGGGAAGATTCGGGGCGGATTGGGCGATTAGTGGGGGCAAATGGTTGACGATGGGGGCAAATGGGGGCATAGTGGGGGAGCTGGGAACGTGACCCCGACGGTCTCAGCGCGGCAGAACCTCGGGGTTTGATGAGGCAGGAAGTCGCAACGCGTGTTTGTTGGTGTCCACGAGCGTCAGCTCGATGAGCGAGGCAGGGTGGCTTTGCCGACCCCCTTCCGCTCGAGCATCGGCGAGCACTGCTACTTGACGTACGGCGACGATGGGTGCGTCCGGATCATGTCCGAAGACAACTTCCGAGCCGAGGCGGACGAGATGCTCGAAGCCGTCAAGCGCGGTGAGATCTCACGGAGCCGTCAGCGTGCGTTCGCCTCGTCGGTCGTGGTGGGTGCGCTCGACAAACAGGGTCGGCTCGTCGTCGACCCGCGTTTGCGCGAACACGCCGGCATCGAACCTCAGGCTCCCGTGGTCGTGCTCGGCGTGTTCGACCGGATCGAGATCTGGGAGCCGGGACGCTACGAGGCGGAAGAAAGCGCCGGTCAAAACGAAATCGCAGGCGACTCCGAAGGCAGAGGCGGACAATGACCACATTCGAACATGACCCGGTGATGGTCGACGAAATCGCCGCGATCTTCGACGCCGTGCCTGCGGGCACGATCGTCGACGCCACCCTCGGGGGCGGGGGGCACAGCGCGGCACTCCTGTCTCGACGCGCCGACATCGACATCCTCGGCATCGACCAGGACGCAGACGCGATTCAGGCCGCACTCGAACGGCTGTCGGAGTTTGCCGACCGAGTCCGCACGAGTCGCCGTCGTTTCGACCAGCTCGACGAAGCAATGGAAGAGCATGGCGTCACCGAGATCAGCGGTGCGCTGTTCGACCTCGGTGTGTCGTCGCCGCAGCTCGACCGTCCGGAGCGTGGATTCTCCTACCGGAACGACGGTCCCGTCGACATGCGGATGGACAGCGAACAGCAGTGGTCGGGTGACGACGTCGTCAACGGGTACGACGAGCACGAACTCACACGCATCATCCGCCAGCATGGCGACGAGCGATTTGCGCGCCGAGTCGCCAAGGCGATCGTCGCAGCACGACCCATCGAATCGACGACGCAGCTCGCCGAAGTCGTCACGTCGGCCATCCCCGCTGCAGCGCGCCGCACGGGCGGGCATCCCGCAAAGCGAACGTTCCAGGCGATTCGCATCGAGGTCAACGGTGAACTCGACGTGTTGCCTGGCGCGCTCGATCAGGCCGTCGCCGCCACGTCGACGGGCGGACGAATCGCGGTGCTCTCGTACCACTCGGGTGAAGATCGCATCGCGAAGCAGCGCTTCGCCGAAGCGGCAGGAGCGTGTGACTGCCCGCACGACCTTCCGTGCGTCTGCGGAGCCGTTCAGACCGTGCGTGTCGTCCGTGGGATCCCGAAGCGAGCGTCGTCCGATGAGCAAGCTCGGAACCGGCGGGCTCGCAGCGCGCTGCTGCGCGTTGTCGAGAAGATCGATGCCACGCCGAAAGGCGAGCTGTTGCAGGTGGTCCGCTGATGGCTGCCGCAGCGCGCACTCATCGCCAGACCGCAGCGCCGCAGCCGTCGAAGCGCGCGGAACGGCGCACCGCGCCGTCGCTGCGTGTGGTGGAGGACCGCTCCCGCTGGCCCGCCGTCGTCGGCACTGCGCTGCTGTTCGTGGTCATGGCCGCGATGCTCGGCGCGGCGATCTTCCACACACAGCTCGCCGAACGCCAGTTGACCATTGACGAGCTGGAGCGCGAAGTGCAAGCCGAACGGTCGCGTTTCGACGAGCTGCGCCGGGATCGAGCACTCCTTCGCTCGCCGCAGCGCATCGCCGACGAAGCCTTACTGCTCGGGATGGTCCGCGGTGATGCGAGCCGCTTCATCGAGATCGACCCGACGTTGCTCGCCATTCAGATCGCAACGGCCGGCGCAACCGACGACGACGTGTCTCGGGTGATCGTCGAGACCGATCCGCTCGACCAGTTCCGCGACGTCAAGTCGGTATCGGCAGGACAGCTGTGAGTCGTCATCACGCGCCGATGGTGAAGGATCGCGTCAAGTCGAAGGCCGCGCCCCGTGACCAACGCCGACCGCAAGGTCGTCGCCGTAGCAGCACGCCGCCGAGGGGAACCAAGCGCCGCGCCGCGACGCGCACGCAACGCACCGAGGCGGTGCGTCGCCGGATCACCGCGCCGCCGCCCGAGTTGCGCGCCCTGGATCAGAAGTCAGGCGTTCCGAGAATTCGGCTCATCGCGGCGCTCCTCGCACTGTCGCTCGCACTGGCTGTCATCGTCGGACGAGTCGCCATGCTCAAGACCTCGGATGCCGAGTCGTTCCGGTCGGCGGGGACACAGCAGTGGACCCGCACCACCGACATCATTCCGCAACGCGGCACGATCTTCGATCGGCACGGCAACGAACTCTCGCTCTCGGTGCCCGCCGCCGCGATCTCGATCAACCCCAAGCTCCTCGAAGACGGCGCTGCCACCGTGCGAGTGCTCGACGATCTCCTCGGGCTGTCCGACGAGAAGGTGACGCAACTGCTGGCCGAAGTCGACGCAGCCGACCGTGGGTTCGTCTACGTGGCTCGTCAGGTCGACGCGTCGATCGGCGAACAGATCGCAGCGTTGAACCGCGCTGGCGTCAACGTCGACCCGGAGGCGCGGCGCGAGCTGCCCGGCGGCGAAACTGCCCAAACCGTCCTCGGTCGTACGAACATCGACGGCGTCGGTATCGCCGGTCTCGAGATGCAGTACAACGACCTGTTGACCGGCTCGGGCGGGCAGTCGACGCGAGAGATCGGCCCGAACGGCCGAACGATCCCGGGCTCCGAGACGATCTCCGAAGCGCCGGTCGCAGGCGAGGACCTCGTGCTCACCATCGACCGGTCGATCCAGTTCACAACGGAGCAGGTGTTGCTCGAACAAGCTGACGCGATCGGCGCCCGTGGCGGGCTCATCGTCGTGATGGACACCGACACCGGCGAGATCTACGCCAACGCCTCGGTTCGTCGCGACAGCGAAACAGGTGAAGCGATGGTCACCAACGGCAACTATGTGGCCGTCGACTCATACGAGCCCGGATCGGTCGCCAAGGTCATCACCGTGGCCGGCGCGCTGAACGAAGGTGCGGTCACCCCGGACACCGCATTCGAAGTGCCCTGGCGCGAGCAGTACTACGACGACCTTCTGTCGGACTCGCACGAGCATCCGACAGAAGTCATGACCGTCGCCGACATTCTCGTCGAGTCGTCGAACATCGGCACGATCAAGATCCAGCAGCGGATGGGCCGGTTCGTCCACCACGACTACATGACGGCATTCGGGCTCGGATCGAAGACCGCACTGGACTTTCCAGGCGAGTCGGCTGGCATCTTCAAGCCGGCCGACAAACTGTTCGGTTCCGAGCGGGTGACCGTGTCGTATGGGCAGGGTCTGTCCAGCACGCCCCTCCAGATGGCGGCGGCGATCAACACCATTGCGAATGGCGGCGTGTACGTGGCGCCGAAGCTCGTGCGCGCCACCGTCGGACCGGATGGAACGACCACCGAGATGCCGGGGTCGCCTACTCGTCGTGTCGTCTCTGAGTGGGCTGCGGAACAGACCGCCGTGATGATGCAAGATGTTGTCTGTCACGGCACGGCAACCCGGGCAGCGGTCGAAGGGCTGCCGATCGCCGGCAAGACCGGTACCGCGTTCAAGGCCGCCGACAACGGGACCTACTTCGACGAGAACGGAAACCGCGTCTACTACGCGAGCTTCGTCGGCTTCTTCCCGGCCGACAACCCGCAGGTCACGGTGCTCGTCGCCATGGACGAACCACCCGCCGGCACCGGCAACCGGTTCGGTGGCACTGCGGCGGCGCCAGTGTTCGCCGGCCTCGCTCCCACGCTCATCCATGAACTCGGCATCCAGCCGGCCGACGGCAGCGTCGGCTGCGAAGGGTGATCCGACCGTGAACGAGCGAGTGACGACGCTGCGCCACGTCCGCGACCGTCTGGTCTCGTCCGGCTTCGCCGTCAGCGAGGTCGGCGCGCTCGACACCGCCGTGACCGGGATGTCGCACGACTCGCGCGCGGTTCGTGACGGGCAGCTCTTCGTGTGCCTTCGCGGGGATGCCTTCGACGGTCACGAGTTCGCCGAGGCGGCACAACAGAGCGGCGCCAGCGCCCTGCTGGTCGACCACGAGGTCGCGAGTGAGCTGCCGCAACTGATCGTCGATGACACACGCCGTGCCGCTGGCCCGGCAGCGTCGGCGGCGTGGAGTGATCCCAGTCGACAGCTGGTCATGATCGGCATCACCGGAACGAACGGCAAGACGACGACGAGCCAGATCGTCGCTGCACTCCTCGAGGGCGCCGGGCTCCCGACTGGTGTGATCGGGACGCTGCACGGGCCGCGCACGACTCCCGAAGCGGCGGATCTGCATGCGACCCTCGCAGAGTTCGTCGACAGCGGTCGACGCGCGGTGGTGATGGAGGTTTCCTCCCACGCTCTGGCGCTGCACCGAGTCGACGGCACGGACTTCGACGTGGTGGGGTTCACGAATCTCGGTCACGATCACCTTGATCTGCACGGCACGCACGAGAACTACTTCCGTGCGAAGTCAGCACTCTTCAACACAGACTTCGCACCGGTCGCGGTGATCAATGTGGATGACCCGCACGGACGGCTCCTGGCCGATGCCGTGGGCGCGGACGATGAGGAAGACGGCATGCAAGTGGTCGAGCTGACCGTGACGGACCTCGACGGTGTCGAGATCGAGAGTCAACGTCACGCGTACAACTGGCGCGGCCGCAGCATCGAGGTGCCGCTCGGTGGGTCGTTCAACGTGGCCAACTCGTTGCTCGCTGTCGCCATGATCGCGGAACTCGACGCCGACGTCAGCGCCGCTCTCGGCGGTCTTCGCTCCCTGACTCCCATCCCTGGGCGCTTCGAGAGCGTGGAGACGGACGATGCGAGCAGTCGAGGCGCGCGAGTGATCGTCGACTACGCCCACACTCCCGACGGTCTCGAACATCTCATCGAGGCTGTGCGGCCGCTCACCGAGGAGCGAGTGATCGTCGTCTTCGGCTGCGCCGGGCGGCGCGATCGAGAGAAGCGTCCGGTGATGGGTGAGATCGCAGGACGGCTTGCGGACGTCGCGATCGCTACGTCGGACAACCCGCGCGGTGAAGATCCCGACGAGATCATCAATGACGTGATCGGCGGGGTGGCTGAGCAGTACCGTTCACGCGTGATCCCCGAACCCGATCGACGCCTCGCCATTCGCACGGCGCTCTCCATGGCAACTCGTGGCGACATCGTCGTCATCGCGGGCAAGGGCCACGAACAGACTCAGGACCTCGGTGCGACCACCATCGATTTCGACGATCGCGTCGTCGCTCGCGAAGAGCTCGCCGCCCTGACCACGGATGTGCCTGGAGGCCAACAGTGATCTCCATCCTTCTCGCCGGCGCCGTTTCGACTCTCGTGTCGCTCTTCGGTACGCGGTACCTCATCATCTTCTTCCGAACACGCGGCCAAGGTCAGCCGATCCTCGGGAAAGAGGACATGGGCCCCGACCATCACATGGCGAAGCAGGGCACACCCACGATGGGCGGACTCGCGATCGTGATCGCCGCGTTCGTCGGATGGCTCATCGCTCACATCCGAGACGACCTGCCCTTTGCTACGCAGTCGATGATCGTCTGGGCTGGCGTGGCCTTCATGGCCCTGATGGGATTTCTCGACGACTACATCAAAGTCCGCAAGCGTCACAATCGCGGCATCTTCTGGAAACAGAAGAACTACATCACGATGGCGGCCAGTTTCGGCATGGCGTGGTGGTTGGTCGTCGGCACCGGAATCTCTGAGACCATCTCCGTCACCCGCGCCGATCTCGGCGTGGAGGTGCCGACGATCGTGTGGATCATCTGGTCGGGTCTGATCATCTGGGCGACCACCAATGCAGTCAACGTCACGGACGGCCTCGACGGCCTCGCTGCCGGCTCGGCCCTGATGGGTTTCGGCGCCTTTGTCATCATCGGCTACCTCAAGTTTCGCAACGCCGACATCTACCCGGATGTGGTCAACCCACTCGACGTCGCCGTCTTTGCTGCAGCATTCGCAGGTGGCTGCCTGGGATTTCTGTGGTGGAACGCAGCCCCGGCGCGCATCTTCATGGGGGACGTCGGCGCACTCGCGATCGGCACGGCGCTGGCGTTCATGTCGCTGACGTTGAACACGCATCTGCTGATCGTGCTGCTCTGCGCAATCAACGTCATGGAAGCGGGCTCGGTCGCCATCCAGATGGGTGTCTTCAAGGCCTCGGGCCGCAAGAAGCGGCTGTTCCGCATGTCGCCGATCCACCACCACTTCGAACTCGTCGGGTGGCCCGAGACCACGGTGATCATCCGCTTCTGGTTGATCGCTGCGATCTCGGTGGGCCTCGCACTCGGCATCTTCATCGCCGACTTCTCCAGCCTGTCGGCCGAGGGCCTGTGAAGGCGCTCGTCTACGGCCTCGCCGTGACCGGAGCTTCCACGGTCCGTGCATTGCAACGTCGCGGTTGGGATGTCGTCGCAGCCGACGACACGGTGACCACCGAGCGCAGCGCGCTCGCCGACGAGCTCGGTGTTGTGCTCGTCGAGGCACCCGATCCCGCACTGTTGAGTGACCTGGTTGCCTCATGCGAGTTGGTGTGCCCAGCGCCGGGCATCCCCGAGTTTCATGCGGTGATCCAAGCAGCGCGACAGCACGGCGTCGAAGTGGTCTCCGAGATCGAGCTCGCGTACCGGTGGGAACAGGTCCGCGAGGGCGGACCGCGCCCGATGCTGGCGATCACCGGAACCGACGGCAAGACCACGACGACGCTGATGGCCGTCGAGATGTTGCGCGCCGCCGGACTCTCGACCATCGATGCAGGCAACACCGACACGCCACTCGTCGACGCGATCGAAGACGACCACGACGCATTCGTCGTGGAGTGCACCAGCTTCCGTCTCGCCTGGACCCGCGACTTCCGCGCAGACGCAGCCGTGTGGCTCAACCTGGCACCGGACCATCTCAACTGGCACGAGTCGATGGACACCTACGAGACCGCCAAGGCGCGGATCTGGTCCGCTCAGCGACCCGGCGACGTGGCGCTCGGTTTCACGCAAGACGTCACCGTGATGGATCGGTTGCAGCACGCACCAAGCCGGCAGCTGACGTTCGGGCCGGGCGGCGACTACCGCCTCGACGGTGACGATTTGGTCGGGCCGAGCGGCGTGATCAGTTCCACGGCGGCGATGCGTCGCAGCTTGCCGCACGACATCACGAACGCGCTCGCGGCGGCAGCGCTGGTGCTGGAAACCGGCCTCGCCGACACGGCCGCCATCAGGCGCGCGCTGGGTTCGTTCAGCGGGCCGGCCCATCGCCTCGAACACATCGGCACCTGGAACGACGTCGCTTGGTACAACGATTCCAAGGCGACGACGCCACACGCGGCGGCGGTTGCGATCCACGCATTCGACCGGATCGTGCTGATCGCTGGCGGGAAGGACAAGCACGTCGACCTCGCCGAGATGGCGGTGGAGCCCGAGCGGGTCAAGGCCGTTGTCGCCCTCGGTGAAACACGAGACGCTGTCGCCGAAGCGTTCGCCGGTGTCGAAACCGTCGAAACCACCGAATTCCTCGACCAAGCCGTCGAACGGGCCACCGCGCTCGCGATGCCGGGCGACACCCTGCTGCTGTCGCCGGGATGCGCAAGCCTCGACCAGTACCGATCATTCGAAGCGCGCGGTGACCACTTCCGGGAGCTCGCCGCCGACATCAACAGCCGCACCGAGAGCGAAGTATCACCATGACCTCCACACTCAGCGTTCACGACCGCCGCCAGGCGGCACTGGACCGAATCGCTCAAGGAAAGGGCCAGCCGCGCGCCGCGAAGGCGCCTGCGAAGCAGCGAGCGAAGACCAAGACGAAGACCAGCGCGAAGACTCACCGCGCCGCTCGAACGCGGGAACAACTCGGTGCGCCACCCGTTGTCTGGTACGGCATCATCGCCGTCGTCGTCGTCTTCGTGATGCTCGGTCTCGTCATGGTGCTGTCGGCGTCCGCAGTCACCGAAGCGAACCGCGGCAACTCGCCGTACAGCGTGTTCCTCCGTCAGGCCATGTGGGCGGGCGTCGGCATCCTTGGTCTGGTCGCCGCGGCGCGCATCCCCTACACCTTCTGGCGGCGCCTCGTTGTCCCGCTCGGGTTGGCGGGCGTGCTCGTGATGCTGGTTCCGTTCGCCCCAGGAATCGGCGGCAGCGTGAACGGAGCACGGGCGTGGATCCGCATCGGCGGGTTCAGTGTTCAACCTTCGGAGTTCTTGAAACTCGCCATCGTGATCATCGTTGCGGATCTCTTGACTCGGCAGCGTCAGGTCTTGAACCAGCGTCGAGGCACCTTGATTCCGCTCGGCTTGGTCGGCCTGGTCGGCACGGGCTTGTGCGTCCTCCAGGCTGACTTGGGTTCGGCGATCGTGCTGGGTGCCATCGTGTTCTCCATCGCATGGATCGCCGGCGTGCCGTTCCGCCCGCTCGCGCTGATAGGATCAGGTGCGACGGTCGGCGCCCTCCTCTTCGTGATGTCGAGTCAGGCGCGCATCGATCGGTTCACCGCATTCCTCGATGTCACCGGAAACAAGGATCGTCTGTCGTGGCAGACCTACCAG